>JAIDSQ010000044.1 GCA_029061155.1 Clostridia bacterium | reverse complement strand
CAGAGAGCGCGGGGTAGCTGTGAACCGCGTAATCATAAGGGTAACGGGAAACCACTTTTATTTAATTCGGGCATTTTAAAGTGGCACTTATGTGCAATTAAGGTGGAACCGCGCATTGATAATTTGCGTCCTTAAACGATACTCGTTTAAGGATTTTTTATTTGCGCGAAAAGGAGTATATATGGAAATTTTACTTAAAAACGGCAGTATTCAACTTGAAGACGGCGCTACCTGTATGCAGGCTGCGCACGCTATAAGCGAAGGATTGGCGCGTTCGGCAGTTGCCGCTAAAGTCAACGGCGTATTGTGCGATCTCAGTCACAAATTAAACGCAGGCGACTCGCTTGAAATCGTAACACTTAAAGACAAGGAGGGCTTGGATGTTTACCGCCACACTTGCGCACACGTGCTTGCGCAGGCGGTTAAAAATGTTTATCCCACCTGTTGCCTTGCAATCGGTCCCGTAATTGAAAACGGATTCTATTACGACATAGACTTCAATACGCCCATTACGCAGGACGATTTTGCAAAAATCGAAGTTGAAATGCTTAAAATAATCAAAGCCAACACGCCCATAGAAAGGTTTGAACTTCCCCGTGCCGAGGCGTTAAAGCTTATGAAAAAGTACAAGGAAAAGTACAAGGTAGAACTCATAAACGATTTACCCGAAGACGCGGTAATTTCATTCTATAAGCAGGGCTCGTTTACAGATTTGTGCAGAGGCCCTCATCTGCCTTCGACTGGTAAAATTAAGGCGTTCAAGCTCACTTCGCTTACGGGCGCTTACTGGCGCGGAAACGAAAAGAATAAAATGCTTACGAGAATTTACGGCACAGCGTTCGAGAAGAAGAGCCAGCTTGAAGAATATCTCGTTGCTGCAGAAGAGGCTAAAAAGCGCGACCATAATAAGCTTGGAAGAGAGCTTGGCATATTTATGACTTCCGACGTGATAGGTCAGGGCTTGCCTATCTTAATGCCTAAAGGCGCTAAAATTTTACAGATACTTTCCCGCTTTGTAGAAGATGAAGAGGCAAAGCGCGGTTTCATGATTACAAAAACGCCCAATATGGCAAAATCCGATTTATACAAAATTTCAGGTCACTGGGCGCATTACCGCGATAAAATGTTCATTTTAGGCGAAGTCGATAAAAACGGCGAATCACCCAAGGGTGAAGAAATTATGGCGCTCCGTCCCATGACTTGCCCTTTCCAGTATCAGATTTTCAAAAACGGTCTTAAATCTTATCGCGATTTGCCTTGCAGATATGCGGAAACGGCAACCGAGTTCAGAAATGAGGCGTCGGGCGAAATGCACGGTCTTATAAGAATAAGGCAGTTTACACTGTCAGACGGACACATTATCTGTACAAAGGAGCAGATTGAAGACGAGTTCAAGCGCTGTCTTGATCTTTCGTACTATCTTCTTGACGCACTCGGTATGAGAAACGACGTAACCTTCCGTTTCTCAAAGCGCGGCAAGTCAAAGTCGGACAAGTATATCGATAACGACGAGGCTTGGAACAATACCGAGGCTATGATGAAAACCATTCTTGACGATCTTAAGCTTGACTACGTCGAGGCTGACGACGAGGCGGCTTTCTACGGTCCCAAGCTTGACGTTCAGGCTAAAAACGTATACGGCAAGGAAGATACGCTCATAACAATACAGATAGACTTTGCCGCAGGCGAAAGCTTTGATATGCAGTACGTAGACGTGGACGGTGTAAAGCGTCATCCCTATGTAATACACCGCAGTTCGATAGGCTGTTACGAAAGAACGCTTGCCCTTCTTATTGAAAAGTATGCGGGCGCGTTCCCTCTTTGGATGTGCCCCACGCAGGTTAAAATCCTTCCCATAACCGACAGAACTTTAAACTATGCAAAGTCAGTTGCCGATAAGCTTACCTATGCAGGTATCCGCTGTGAAGTTGACAGCAGAAACGAAAAGATAGGCTATAAAATACGCGAAGCTAAGCTTGAAAAAGTTCCTTACGTTTTGGTTGTAGGTGATAAAGAGGCGGAAGAAGGTACGGTAAACGTAAATAAGCGCGGAGTTGAAGAAAAGTATACTCTTTCCATTGAGCAATTTGTTGCAAACACCGTAGAAGAGGATAAAAATAAAACAATATTTTAATTAACCGTTAAAATTATTTGACATGCGTTAAAAAAAAGTATAATATATTATCGTTAAGTAAAGGTAACCCCTTTCGCCTTACGGAAAGTTCGTCTGGCTGATAGAAGATATAAGCGGTAGAATTATGCCGTATTATCGTCGGGTTGCCTGCAACCCGATTTTTTTTGGGAAATTTTTTGAGAGGTATATGATTATAAAGGACTTATATTCCGTAAACGAAGCTATCCGCGACAGAGAAGTCAGGGTTATCGGGAACGACGGCGCTATGCTTGGCATTATGTCAAGCCGTGAGGCGCAGAGACTTGCCGACGAAGCGGAACTCGATTTGGTGAAGATTTCTCCTAATGCAAACCCGCCCGTTTGTAAAATTATGGACTATTCCAAATTTAAGTACGAACAGGCTAAGCGCGAAAAGGAAAACCGCAAGAATCAGACTGTTATTGAGGTTAAGGAAATCCGTCTGTCAATGACAATTGACGTTGGTGATATTGCAGTTAAAACAAAGCAGTGTCTTAAATTCCTTGACGCAGGCAACAAGGTTAAGGTTTCCATCAGAATGAAGGGCCGTGAGAATGCACGTTCTTATCAGGGCGTAAAAGTTATGGAAGACTTTTTCGCAGGTTTAGACGGCAAGGCTGTTCAGGACAAGAAACCCACAACCGAGGGAAGAAACATTATAATGATGCTCTCACCCGCAAAAGCTTAACATAATTTTCGAAAATATTTCAATTGGAGGATAAAACTATGCCTAAACAGAAGTCGCACAGCGGCACAAAGAAACGTTTCTGGCTCACATCTACCGGCAAGGTAAAAAGACCTCACGGCGGCAAGAACCATAAGGCTGAAACAAAGAACAGAAAGAGAAAGAGAAATTTGCGTCAGAATACGCTTGTTTCGTCTACGCAGGAATCTACAGTAAAATCTATGATTCCCTATAAGAATTAAGAGGAGGACAGAAAGAAATGCGTATTAAAAGAAGTGTAAACGCTTTAAAGAAGCGTAGAAAGATATTCCGCCTTTCCAAGGGCTATTTCGGAAACAAATCCAAGTCGTACAGAATCGCCCGTCAGGCGGTTATGAAGTCGTTAAACTATGCTTACATCGGCAGAAAGCTGAGAAAACGCGATATGCGCAGTCTGTGGATCGCTCGTATCAACGCCGCTGCAAGAATTAACGGTCTTTCCTACTCCAAATTTATGCACGGACTTAAAACCGCAGGTATCAACCTCAACAGAAAAGTCCTTGCAGACCTTGCAGTAAATGACGCAAAGGCTTTTGCAGAGCTTGCAGCAAAGGCAAAACAAGCTTTATAATTGATTTTAAGCCTTTACTACAATTAAAGGCTTAATTTTTTATTGTTTATTCATGATTATAACTTCAAAATCAAACGCAATAATTAAAGCTGTGAGCGCGCTTTCCGAAAAAAAATTCAGAAAGCAGTACGGTCAATACATTGTCGAAGGGATTAAACCCGTAAACGAGTGTATATCCGCGGGTTGCAAGATAGATAAAATAATCTGTACCGAACAGACCGCAGGTGTGTACGAAAGCCCCTTAATCGTCAGCGAAAGCGTGTTTAAAAGTCTTTCTTCGGAAAAGACTCCGCAGGGTGTTCTTGCCGTTGTTAAGATTGAAGACAAGCCTTTATGCGAGCCTTCGGGCAACTGTCTTTTACTGGATTGCCTTCAAGATCCGGGTAATTTAGGCACGGTAATACGTACGGCAAATGCGGCGGGTTATAAAGATATATATCTTGTAAACTGTACCGACCCGTATTCGCCCAAAGCTGTTCGCGCAAGTATGAGTGGAATTTTCTTTGTCAACTTGTATTTCGGAACATATTCGGAAGTTTTTGAAAAACTTAGAAATTTCCCGCTTATATGCGCCGATATGAACGGTGAGGATATATTTTCGTTTACGCCGCCCAAAAATTATTGTCTTTGCATAGGTAACGAGGGCAACGGAATAAGCAATGAAGTTTTATGCAGGGCAAAATATACTGTCAGGATTCCCATGCGCGAAACTTGTGAAAGTTTAAACGCGGCAGTTTCGGCAGGTATTGCTATGTATACTCTGAATAATAACAGAAATAATGTGAGGTAAATATGTCAGGACATTCCAAATGGCACAATATTGCGGCAAAAAAAGGTAAAACAGACGCTGCGCGCGGTGCAGTGTTTACAAAAATAGGAAGAGAACTTGCCGTTGCGGCTAAAAACAATCCCAATCCCGATACAAACTCTAAGCTTGCCGACGTCATCGCTAAGGCAAAAGCGGCTAATATGCCCAATGAAAACATTAAGCGTTCGATTGCGAAGGCTGCGGGCGAGCTTGGCGATAAGGAATATAAAGAACTTACGTACGAGGGTTACGGTGTAGCAGGTTCGGCAGTTATAATCAAGACTCTTACCGACAACGTAAACAGAACGGCAGGCGATATCCGTTCAACTATGTCCAAATGCGGCGGTCAGATGGGAAACAACGGTTGCGTATCGTATATGTTTGATAATAAGGGCGTAATCGTTATAGAGCGTACTGTTGCGCTTGACGAGGATACTATGATGGAGTATTGCCTTGAGGCTGAGGCTGAGGACTACGTAACAGAGGACGACGTTTACGAGGTATATACAACGCCTGAAGGTTTCTCGTCCACAAGAAAGTATTTCGAGGACAAGGGCGTGACCTTCCTCGAGGCGGCAATAAAAATGGTTCCTCAGAACTATATAACACTCGACGGCGACAAACTTGCAACCTTCCAAAAGATGCTTGACAAGCTTGAAGAACTTGACGACGTGCAGGATATTTATCACAACGTCGAACTTCCCGAAGAGGACGAAGAATAATTAAAAATCAAAAGACGGCGAAAGCCGTCTTTATTTTTGCATAAAAATATTTTTAATACCCAAATTATTTTTACAAGCGTAAACGCTTTATTTATATAGCTTATCGATTAGAGCTAACGTTTTAAGCGATAAGCGGGGGAGCGACTGTACAACTACGGTCGCTCCCCTATGAATTTTCGGCAATGCTTAACAATACAATATTATATGAAAAAGTTTTATCCTGTTGCAAAACCTTTATTTTGTTTCATTATGTGCGTTGCCCTAATTATATCTTTTACGTGTCTTGCGGTTAAAAATACAAGCAGTGGCGCAGCACCCGAGAGCAGCTCGGTTTTACGCATATGGCAGATTGACGGATTTGAAGGAGGTAAAGGTTCGCGAGCCGATTATCTGCAGCAGACAGGCAATCAGTTCAGTAAAGAAAACAATTGCTATGTAACGGTAACTTCGCTTTCGTCTGAGGCTGTAAGGCTGAATTTACAGCACGGCAATGTTCCTGATATTATTTCATATCCAGCAGGAATTTACGGGCTTGAAGGCATTATAAACGGCTATCAAACGTGGTGTAGCGGCGCTTACTGCCTGTTAACCTTAAACGGCGACTTTTCAGACGTAAATACAAATAATACAATTCTTAATTCAGGAAAAGAAAATTTTGCCAAAGCCTGCGCGATCCTCTGTGAACTTAACGGTTGTACTGAAGATAAGCCCACGGGTGCATATGTAAAACTGATAAATAATGAATATAAGTATTTGCTTGGAACGCAGCGCGATATTTTCAGATTAAAAACAAGGGGAGTGGCATTTGCCGTTAAACCTCTGGAGCAATACAACGATTTATATCAGAATATTTCCGTAGTTTCATCAAGCAATAATAAAGAGCAAGCAAAAAAATATATTGAGTACTTGCTTAGCCAATCCGACGGAATAACCAAGTTAGGATTAGTAACGGAACAAACGGTGTATGATGACGAAATGAAAGCTATGGCAAATTTGAACTTTCAATTTAAACTTGCCACGGCAGTAAGCGCGGATAAAAGAAAGCAAATAGAAAATGGTATTGAAAGCGGTGATATAAATATCTTGAAAAGTTTGCTTAATTAATTGAAAAAAACGAAATAAAATGTTATTATATAGGAGTAGCAGTGTTGTCAATAAATAATAATGACGAGCTTTTAGACGGTGTGTACAGAGATGATAATTTCCGCTTTGCCGACAATACTACATACGGCTTAGGCGGACACGCAAAAGCGGCATATTATCCAGACAGTGTGCAAAAGCTTAAAGCAGTTTTCAATTATCTTTTGGCACAAAATGAAACGTTTGTAGTGCTTGGCAACGGCTCCGATATACTTGCTGCAGACGGCGGATTTGACGGTTGTATTATATGTACAAAACGCTTGAAAGGAATATATAAAACACAGAACGATACACTGTATTGCCTTGCAGGAACGACGGTGGGAGAGCTGCTGAAATATTGCACCGTTAATGGTTTAAGCGGGCTTGAATATCTTGCAGGAATACCCGCAACAATGGGTGGAATTGCTTATATGAACGGCGGAGCGGCAGGTAAGTACATAAGCGACAGTGTAATAAAAGTTGACTATTTTGACGGCGAAAACCGTTCATTTTCTAATAATCAATGCAAATTTGGTTATAAATATAGTATTATGCGTGACATAATTGGGGTAATTTATGGTATTGAACTCAAAGTTTACCCCGAAAAGCCCGAAAATGTTAAAAAAAATATTGCTTGCGTATTAAAAGGAAGGAACTGGCATCCTAAGGGAAAAAGCTGCGGCTGTGTATTTAAAAATCCGCAAAATATTAGTGCGGGAAAACTGATTGACGAATGCGGCTTAAAAGGGCTTTCCGTAGGCGGAGCAGTAGTCAGCGACAAGCACGCAAACTTTATTTTAAATAACGGCGGAAGTGCGGCTGACGTTAAAAAGCTTATTGATAAAGTAAAGCAAACTGTTTTTGATAAGACGGGAATATTATTGCAGGAAGAGGTTGTATACATAGGAGATTTTTAATGATACTTTCAGCTGACTATCATACCCATACGCCATATTCCCATGGTAAAAATACAGTTCTTGAAAATGCTACTGTAGCCAAGTCAAAGGGGCTTAAAGAAGTTGCTATTACCGACCACGGATTTAATCATTTGCTGTTCGGCTTAAAACGCAAAAATCTTACTAATCTTCGTACTGAAATCGAAGAGGCTCAGAGGTTGACTGGTATAAAAGTGCTTATGGGAATGGAGAGCAACCTCACCTCGATGGACGGCGATACGGATATGAAACAAAGCGATTTGCAATATTTTGATATCTATCTCTGCGGCATACACGAGGTGTTAAAGTACAAGTCTTTTTCGGATATGTACAATATTTTAGTTAAGAATTACTCCGCTTATAAATTAGGTAGAAAGCCTTCCGATAAAGTAATTCAAAACACTACAAAAGCCTATTTAAACGTAATCAAGAATAATCCCGTTGACATACTCACTCACATAAATTATAAGTGCTATTGCGACTTAAAGGAAGTGGCAAAGTGCTGTTCGGATTACGGAACCTACATTGAAATTAACACTAAAAAGCGCCACGTTTCGGCTGAAGAATTAAACCTTATGGCGTCCACAGGTGTCAGATTTGTCATTGATTCGGACGCACATTCTGCCGATAGAGTGGGAGACACAAAAATAGCCGAGGAAATTTTGTCGCAGGCAAGCGTGCCCTTGGAACAGATTGATAACATTGACGGCAGATTACCCAATTTCAGATTTGCTAAATACAAGACGGAAAAGTTGTGATATGCAAAATTTTACCGAAGAAATTAAGAATGAAATAACGTCGAATTTACCTGAATCGCGGTGTTGCAAACTCGCGATTATTTCTGCTTTTATCCGTACAAGCGGAAGCGTGGTTTCTCGCGGAGGCAAGTTCGGTTTTGAGATAATTACCGAAAACGAGAGTACGGCGGAGTATATTTCCGACATTCTTGAAAGCACGTTTAATTTGCATTTGACTGTTTCTGGCGCAAAGTTTGACGTAATGAGCGGCAAGGACAAGCTTACTTTCGAGTGCCTCGGCGAGCAGGCAAAAGAGCTACTTAAGGAACTTTGCATTATTAAAGAAGATAATGACGGAGTGTATTTAACGTTCGGTATAGACGAAAAACTCATTGAAAAGGACTGTTGTAAAACATCTTATATAATGGGCGCGTTCCTCGGCGGAGGAAGTTGTACTCTGCCCGAAGAGGGCGTTTATTCGCGGACAGGCTATCACTTTGAAATTGTCTTTTCAAATAAAATTACTGCCGGCGACTTTTGCGAACTCCTGTGCGACTTTGAAATTCTTGCAAAGCTTGTAACGCGTAAGGACAATGCGGTTGTGTACGTCAAGAGTAAAGAGGTTATATCCGATATATTGCACGCAATATCCGCATTATCATGTCTTGAGAAACTCAATAAAATAGTTGAACTTAAGGACAAAACCAACAACGCAAACAGAGTAAATAACTGTTCTGTTTCCAATATAGATAAGGCGCTGACCGCGTCGGTAAAACAGGTTCGCGCGATAGAAACAATTGCCGAAACTTCGGGACTTCAGAGCCTTGATAAAATGCTGTTTGACGTGGCGGCGGCGCGGCTCGCGGATAAAAATGCGTCAATGCAGGAACTTGCCGAAAGGCTGCAGCTATCAAAAAGTTGTTTAAATCATAGAATGAGAAAAATTCTTGAACTTGCTAAGTCGCTTGAGGATTGATTGAGGTAATTATGACTGACTTTGTTCATTTGCATCTGCACACAGAATATTCACTTTTAGACGGTGCGTGCAAGATAGATAACTTAATTGAGCATTGCAAAAATAACGGCATTGACACCGTTTGCATAACCGACCACGGCAATATGTACGGTACCCTTCAGCTTGCCGAAAAAAGCGCGGTGAACGGCATAAAGTACATAGTCGGCTGTGAATTTTATCTTACCAAGGACATGCACGATAAGTCATCCAACACAGCCGAACATCTCATTTTGATAGCCAAGAACAGGAAAGGATATATAAACCTCGTTCAGCTTGATTCAATGGCGTTTGTAGACGGTTTTTACTATAAACCGAAAATCGATTACAAGGTACTGAAAGAGCATTCCGAAGGTGTAATTTGTCTTTCAGCCTGTCTTGCGGGCGGTATTCCGAGAAGACTGCTTGCTGGCGATTACGAAGGTGCAAAAGAACTTGCATTGTATTTAAAAGACATCTTTAAGGACGATTTCTATATAGAAATTCAGGACCACGGCATAGAAGAGGAAAGGCGTGTTTTACCCCTTCTAGTCAAGCTTGCGGGCGAAATAGGAGTAGAGCTTGTTGCCACAAACGACGTGCATTATCTTAAAAAAGAAGACGCGGAAATGCAGGACGTTCTGATGTGTATTCAGATGAAGAAACAGCTTGACGATCCCAAGAGAATGAAATTCAGTACAAACGAGTTTTATTTCAAGACTGGCGACGAGATGGCTGCGCTTTTTCCCAATCTTCCGCAAGCCATTTCCAATACGCGTGTAATTGCGGATAAAATTACCGAACCCGCCTTCAATTTAAACGCCAAGGGCTATCCTATTAAAGATATGACCCTTATTCCGACGTACACTCCGCCCGACGGAAGTACTGCGGAGCAGTATCTCAGAAGGCTTACAAGCGAGGGACTTGTAAAAAGATACGGAACGCCGACAAAGCGTGAACTTGACAGGGCGGAATACGAACTCGGCATTATATGCGGAATGGGTTACGCCGACTATTACCTTGTAGTCTGGGACTTTATAAACTGGTCAAAAGAACACGGTATACCCGTAGGACCGGGGCGCGGTTCGGGCGTCAGCTCGATTGTGGCTTATTCAATAGGAATCACCGATGTCGAACCCTTACAGTTCGATTTGCTTTTTGAAAGATTTCTTAATCCAGACCGTGTATCTATGCCCGACTTTGATATTGACTTCTGCACGGAGAGGCGCGAAGACACCATAAAATATGTCCGTGAAAAGTACGGTCACGAGAACGTGTGTCAGATTGTCACGTTCGGAACAATGGCGGCAAAGAACTCGATAAAGGACGTCGGCAGGGTAATGCGCGTTCCGTATTCCGAGACGGACAGGCTCACTAAAATAATGGACGGCAAAACTTCGATAGGCGATTTGCTGGGAAGGCGTATCGAAGGTGCAAAGAAAAAGCTTGACAACGAAACCGACGAAGATAAGAGAGCCGAACTTGAGGGTAAGCTCAACGAATTGAAGGCTGTAAGAAACAGCGAATTCTGTGAGATATACGAAAACGACGACGTTCTGCGCCGTGTAATAGATATGGCGCTCAAGATAGAAGGTATGCCGCGTCAGACGGGTATGCACGCTGCAGGCGTAGTTATTTGCCAAAAGAGAATTGCGGATAACGTCCCGCTTTCGCGCAATGGCGAAGATATTACAACACAGTTTGTTGCCAAAGAGATAGAGTCGCTCGGAATGTTGAAAATGGACTTCCTTGCGCTTGCAACTCTTACTGATATAAAGAAGTGTATCGATTACATTAAAGAAGATTTCAACAGGGAAATAGACTTTAACGAAATAGGTTTTGCCGATGCGGGCGCGTACGGACTAATTTCCGACGGCGATACGGACGGAGTGTTCCAGCTCGAAGCCGGCGGCATGAAAAGGTTCATGAAACAGTTGAAACCCGACTGCCTTGAAGATCTGATAGCGGGAGTATCGCTATACCGCCCCGGTCCTATGAAGTTCATAGATTCTTTCTGTAACAGAAAGCACGGTATAGAACCTATAACCTACGACTGTGCCGCCGAAGAAAATATACTTAAAGTCACTTACGGTATACCTGTTTATCAGGAACAGGTAATGCAGATTTTCCAGAATCTCGGCGGTTTCTCTCTCGGCGAGGCGGATCTTGTCAGACGAGCAATGGGCAAGAAAGACAAGAAGACGCTTATGGCGCAGAAAGAGAAGTTCATAAACGGCGGAATAAGTGATACAAACGGAAGTAAAATTGTAGGCTGCGTGGCGAACGGAATATCGGCGGAAGTAGCAAATAAGATATTCGGCGATATGGAAGGATTTGCGTCATATGCGTTCAATAAGTCGCATGCGGCTGCATATGCCGTGCTAGCTTATCAAACCGCTTGGCTCAAAAAATATTATTGTAAGGAGTTTATTTGCGCACTCTTAAATAACCGACTGAACAAAATTGACGAAATTACGAAATACGTTCTCTATCTGAAAGAAAAGGGATACAAAGTATTCCCGCCCGACATCAATAAAAGTAAGACTGCGTTCACCGTTGAAAACGACGGGGTGCGATTCGGACTTTCGGCTCTAAAGGGCGCGGGACAAGCGGTAATAGACAGCATAATAGAAGAGAGAACTAAACACGGAAAATTTGTTGACTTCCCCGACTTTATTTCTCGCTGCATAGGGGGACTCAATTCGCGCCTTGTAGAAGGACTCATATTTGCTGGTGCATTTGATGAGATGGGTGTCAGCCGTTCCAAGCTCGAACGCGTTTACGAGCAATTGTGCAACAGGGCGAAGATTATCGATAAACAGCGCAGCAGCGCGCAGATGAGTCTGTTCGGCGACGTTTTAGGCGAGGAAAAGTTGGAAGTGGAATATCCCGATATTCCCGAGTACGAACTCAATGAAAAGCTGTCAAAAGAAAAGCAGGTGCTTGGCGTATACGTATCGGGACACCCGTTTGAGAAGTATATGCACTCTTTCCCTGATTGTAACTTTGACTGTTCGCTTTTAGACGATTATGTCGAAGATGAGGACGGAAACCGAACATATAACCGTATTTCAGACGGTATTCATATTACTATGGCAGGCATAATAGCCTCCCACAGACGGTTAATGACTAAAAGATCGGGCAATTATATGGCATTTGTGAACATTGAAGACGTTTACGGAAGTATAGAAGGCGTATGTTTCCCGGGTGTGTATGAAAAGTGCAAAGGCGATATCGCAAACGATAAGATAGTAAAAGTAAAGGGCAAGCTTGAAATCGATTCGGAAAAAGGCGTGTCAATGATTGTCGACGAGATTGTTTCTGCCGAACTCGGAACTGCACAGGACGAGGGGAAACCTGTTTCGCGTAAACAGGAAACGTCCGTACTTTGGCTTAACGCCGGTAAGCTTGATGATGATACATTTGACGAATTTGTAAATATGCTCTCCAATTACGAAGGGGAAACTACCTGTAAAATCGTGCGCGGTGATAAGCGCTATAAACTGCCGCAGGGCGTAAATTATTGTCGCGGGCTTTTAGCTGAACTGCTTTCGTTTATCGATATGCAGGATATTATTTATAAATAATACATAAAGTTTCAAAAAAACTATTGATTTTTGTAGAATATCTTGTTATAATACAATGTGGGAATGATGTAATTATTTTTGTTCATTGCGGCGAAGGGGGCTTGCTTGAACTGCGTATTTGCGCGGAGGTTTGTATGAAGAGAATAGGGTTGTTGACAAGCGGTGGCGATGCTCCCGGTATGAATGCTTGTATAAGGGCAGTAGTTCGTACTGCGCTTTATTACGGCATGGAAGTTTACGGAATTAAGCGCGGTTATCAGGGACTTATCGACGACGATATGGAGTCGATGGAAATGCGTTCCGTGTCAGATATCGTTCAGCGCGGCGGAACAAAGCTCAGAACTGCAAGATGTCTTGAAATGCTGACTAAGGCGGGACAGAAAAAAGCTGTTAAAACGCTTGAGGCAAGAGGCATAGAGGGACTTGTTGTTATCGGCGGCGACGGTTCGTTCAGAGGTGCGAAGTGCCTTTCCGAGGTATACGGAATACCTACGATAGGCATACCAGGAACAATTGACAACGACCTTGAATATACTGATTATACTCTTGGTTTCGATACTGCGGTAAATACCTGTATAGACGTTATAAATAAACTGCGCGATACTATGACTTCTCACGAAAGAATTTCTGTTGTCGAAGTTATGGGCAGACGTTGCGGTGACATTGCTTTGTATGCTGGAATTGCGAGCGGCGCTGAAATTATAGTTGTGCCTGAAGTCGTTTTCGACCTTGACGACATTGTTATGAAAATTAACCGTTCGCGTGCAAATGGCAAACACTCAAACATAGTAGTAGTTGCCGAAGGCGTATGTACCGCCGACGAATTTGCAAAGCAACTTCAGTCTGTTACGACGTATTCGGTCCGTCCTACGACAATAGGGCATATCCAACGCGGCGGTTCGCCTTCGATGGCAGACAGAATGTTGGCAGCGCAGTTCGGCAATAAAGCCGTACGTCTTTTAAATGAAGGTGTCGGCAACAGAGTTGTCGGTATCCACAAAAACGAAATCATCGACCTTGATATAATCGAGGCGGTAAGCATGAAAAAGAAGTTCAATTACGAGCTTTATGAAACCTTACAAATGATTTCAATGTAAAAGTGTTTTTAAAGCCGCACAATAAAAGCGGCTTTTTTAATGTACGGTATTGCCGTAAATAAAATTTCAAGGAAAATTTAATGATTTTAACTGTTTGCCCCAGCCCTTGCATAGATGTTAATATCGAAGTGCAATCGTTAAGTGTCGGTAAATTCAATCAGATTATCGGCAGAAGAACTTTCTACACGGGAAAAGCACTCAACGTTGCCATAGGCTTGGCAAGATTAAACGCCGAAGTCTTTGCAACGGGTTTTATGTACGAGGAAAACAGTTCAGGTTTTGAACACGAATTGCACAGAGAGGGCGTGCCTTACAAGTTCATATGGAATAAAGGCAGGGTAAGAGAAAAT
>JAIDSQ010000043.1 GCA_029061155.1 Clostridia bacterium | reverse complement strand
GTCCTGTGTCCCGACTGCAAAACGCCCGCCGAAAGGTGCTATTCGGGCGCAATGTTCTCGGCAACTGGTAAACAGACAAAGAAATGTAGCGGAAACTGCAAAACCTGCGGCGGCTGCAGATAATCAGGAGAAAAATATGTTATCGAAAAGAATACTTACAATGCAAGATTTATCGTGCGTGGGGCAATGCTCGCTGACGGTCGCGTTGCCAGTGCTGTCCGCGCTCGGCGTTGAAGCGTGCGTTTTGCCGACGGCTATACTTTCAAACCATACAATGTTCAAAAAGTGGAGCTGTCTGGACATGACGCCCGAAATAAAAAATATTATGGACGTGTGGGAAGAAAACGACTTCAAGTTTGACGCCTTTTATCTGGGTTATCTCGGTTCCGCATCCCTTATGGATATTGCAAAGCAATGCTTTAAAAAGTTTTCGGCGGACGGCGCGGAGGTTATAATAGATCCCGCATTCGGTGATAACGGAAAGCTTTATCCCGCATTTGACGAAAATTACGTGCACTGTATGAAGGACTTAATTAAGTGTGCCGATATCATATTGCCCAATCTGACGGAAGCCTGCTTTTTAAGCGGAACTGATTACGAGCACGACGCCTCAATCGAATTTACGCAAAAAGTAATTAAAAAACTTGCCACCCTTACAAACGCGGTTATAGTTTTAACGGGTGTTGAGTGCAACGGCGAAATAGGTGAAATTATTTACCGCGACGGCAAATTCAGCTATGTATGGGACGAGAAACTGCCCAAGCGCTATCACGGAACGGGCGACATATTTGCCTCGGCTTTCACTGCCGAATACGTTAAAAGCAAGGATATGCAAAAAGCTTGCTTTGTTGCTGGAAGGCTTGTCGGGGACAGCATACGCGCGACCTCTCCCGACCACGGCTACGGCGTTAACTTTGAATACGTTTTAAATAATATTAAAAGGAATTGAATTTAAAGCGCCGACGGCTGTCGGCGCTTTTCTTACAATTTTAATAATTGTACCATATGAATGCAGATGTAAGCAGCAAGGCAAGGAAAAGAACAATCGCAACGCCGAAGACTGTGTGGCTTGCAATTTTAAGGTCTTTTTTCTCATTATATATCATACTAAAAACGGAAAGTGTGATTGACACGCTTATTATAACAATAGCTCCCCACACAAGGCACGCCATTCCCTCTCTATCAATTTTATCGAAGATGCTGTAATAGTGGTAAAACCTGCCTGTAATTTCTTCGCCGTTTTCATTAACGCCGGGCAGTACAGCTACATCACAAAAAAACTTGATGAAGTACAACGGTACCGTTATGCAATTGATGATTATTTTTACAATTTCAGTTATTAAAGCCTTTCTTCTTTTCATGGGTGCCTCCTATATATTGAACTGTCAATTTTGATTATCCCGATATTATAACGAATTAAAACCGTCTTTTGTCCCGCATACAACGCTTTTTTTGTATAGTTAAACGCGCGGCATAATGCCGCGCGTTTATTCATAATTTTTCCGCAATTTTCAAAAGAAACTGTTTACTGTCGAGCTTGACCGGGGTTATGCCCTCGCGGTGGAACAGCGGAATCAAATCGCCCGTCATATATCCCTCTTCTATGGTGGTTATTGTGGCGCGTTCGAGCCTGTCTGCAAACTCGCAGAGGTCGGAAATTCCATCCAGTTCGCCCCGCTTTTTAAGCGCGCCCGTCCAGGCAAAAATTGTTGCGACAGAGTTTGTCGAAGTGCTTTCCCCCGACATATGCCTGTAGTAATGACGTGTAACCGTGCCGTGCGCCGCCTCATACTCGTACTTGCCGTCGGGCGAAACAAGAACCGAAGTCATCATACCGAGCGAGCCGTAAGCCGTTGCCACCATATCGCTCATAACGTCGCCGTCATAGTTTTTGCACACCCACAGCATACCGCCTTCCGAGCGCATTACTCTTGCAACGACGTCATCAATGAGAGTGTACATAAAGTACAGCCCCTTCGCCTTAAACTTCTCTTCGTAGTCTGCCGAATATACTTCGTTGAAGATATCCTTGAACCTGTGGTCGTAGACTTTTGAAATGGTGTCCTTTGCTCCGAACCATACGGACAGGTTATTTTCAAGCGCGTAGTTAAAACAGCTTTGGGCAAACGACTTAATAGAACCGTCCAGGTTGTGTACACCCTGCACTATGCCGTCGTCATCAAAGCTTTGGATAAGCTGACGCCTTACTTCCTTGCCGTCCTTATCACATATGACAATATACGCCTTTTCGCCCTTTTTCACTTTGTCCTCTACCGAACTGTAAATATCTCCGTAGGCGTGGCGGGCGAGAACTATGGGCTTTTTCCAGCCGTGTACGTAAGGGGTTATGCCCTCGGCAATAATGGGCGCGCGGAAAACCGTTCCGTCCAGAATGCGCCTTATCGTGCCGTTGGGACTTTTCCACATCTGTTTTAAATTGTACTCTTCAACGCGCTGTGCGTTGGGGGTAATGGTTGCGCATTTGACGGCAACACCGTACTTTTTCGTAGCCTCGGCGCTTTCGATTGTCACCTTGTCGAGAGTTTTATCCCTGTTGACAAGTCCTAAATCGTAGTACTCCGTCTTTAAATCTACGTGCGGACAAATTAAAATTTCCTTTATCCACTGCCATAAAACGCGCGTCATTTCATCCCCGTCCATTTCGACGAGGGGTGTTTTCATTTGAATTTTCATATGTAAAATTATAGCCTATTTTGACCCGCGTTTACAACTGTTTGAAGGGAGATTATTTAAAATACCCGTGGTTAAAATTTTTTTGCCGTGCGCTTTTTTGAAGTCCTCTTCCGCCTGAACTATGACGGCGCGCAGCACAGGGTAAAAATCTTTGAACCCGCCAGAAAGCAAATAGTATGAAAGCGAACCGGGCACCGTGTTGATTTCGCTTAAATATATTTCGCCGCCGCTTATAATGAAGTCGAACCGCACTATTCCGCGCATATTGAGTTTTTTATAGACCGAAGAGGTAATTGCTTTGACCGCGTCCGACTTAACTTTCGGGATATCGGCGGGTAAAACCGATTTGCCGCCGCCCGCGTACTTGTCGTCGTAGCTTAAAATATCGCCGTCAGTTACCGCCTCTTCGCACTCCGAAGTTACAACCCTGCCTTCTGCAAAGTATGCCGCGCAGTTTATCTCCCGCCTGTCTGACAAATACTTTTCGGCAATTACACCGTCGTCATAGACGAACGCCGTCTGAACCGCCTCTTCAAGCCTTTCCCTGTCGTCGGCGCGTTCCACGCCTATGCTCGAACCGAGCGTGGCGGGCTTTACAATTAATGGATAGCCAAGCTCCTCCGCCCTTGCAAAGTCCGCTGAGTTGCGTATGTATACGTAGGGCGCCACAGTGACGCCGAGCGCAGTTAAAACAAGCTTTGTGAAGTACTTATCCATAAACGCGGCCGACTCGAACATACCAGCGCTTGCAAGCGGAATACCGTTCAGGGCAAACAATCCGCAAATGCCTCCGCCCTCACCCAGTCCGCCGTGACAGCAGTTTAAAGCGACGTCCACCTTGACGAACTTTTTGGGACGCCCCCGCTTGTTTAAAACATATATACCGCCCGCGCCTATGATTGCGCGTGGGAACACGCTGTAATTGCCCTGCTTGAAGTTAGAAATATCGGCAAGCCCCGCGCCCGTAAAAATTTCACCCTTCTGTGATATGTACAGTGGAATTACGGTATCGCCGCCGTTTTTTAGGACGTTAGCCGCCATTGTGCCTGTAATTACCGAAATTTCGTTTTCGTTGGAAACACCGCCGAATACGACGGCAACATTTCTTTGCATAAAAAAATTTACCTCCGAGAATTATTCTTTCTCTTTGGTAAATTAATAAGTTTTACGGTTTAGTATATATCGGGTAAATCGTTTAAGAAAAGTACGGTATCGCCCTTTTGAATATGCTTTTGCAGCTCTTCCTGCGCCTTTGCAAGCGTGGGCGCAATAAATAGTTTATCTGCGTCTCCGCCCCCTTCGAGATAGCCCTGTTTGACGGGGGTCAACAGCGTGTCGCCGACGAGAATTACAAGGTCGTAACCGACAAGATTTTTGCCCAGCGAATAGTTTTCCTGTTCTTCCAGAACGCCCAATTCCACAAGACCTGGGGTTACGACAATTTTCTTTCCGCCAAAAGTCTTTAAAACTTCAAGCGCGGCGCGCGCGCCCTTTACGTTGGAGTTGTAGCCGTCATCAAGAATATTTACTCCGTTCGCCTCAATCAGCTGAAGGCGGTGTTCGATATAAGTGATATTCTTCACGCCCTCGCAAATTTCGTCAAGGCTCATACCCGCCGTATAGGCAGCCGAGGCGCAAAGCCCTATGTTGTAAGCCGAGTGTTTGCCCAAAAGTACGGTATGCACGCGGCGGCTCTCTCCGCCGAGGGTTAATGTAAAGTCCGTGCCCTTGCAGGTACATTCGATATCGGAAACGCAGTCGGCGCGAACTTTGGCGCAGGGGTATTCGGCAAACAGGTCGTAGCAGTCGTCCGCAAGAACGGCGCTTGACTTTGTCGCCGTCAGAATTTCGCCCTTTGTATAAACTATATTTTCAAACGTTCCGAACGTTTCAAGATGCTGTCCGCATATACCCGTTATCATTGAAATATCGGGCGGGCAAAGCCCGCACAGTTCGGCGATATCCCCCCTGTGGCGCGCGCCCATTTCGGCAATGAAGATATCGTATTCCGAAAGGTCGTGGTTGTTGAGCGCAAGCGCAAGACCTATGGGCGTGTTGTGCGAGCGCGGAGTGGTAAGCACGCGGTATCTTACCGAAAGAATTTTTTCAAGAATGAACTTTGCGCTTGTCTTGCCGTAACTGCCCGTAATGCCTATAACCTTTATATCCGAAGAGGCAAGTTTTTTCCTTGCTTTTTTTATGAAACCGTTGTTGTGCGGAACTTCGTAAATTTTAACTGCGCAGTTTGCAAACAGCAGCAGGGGAATTATCAAAAGAGGCAGAACAGCAAGCGCGGTGTATTTCAGCGTGCCGAAAAGCTGATTGCCCCACACATAATCAGCGAAGTTGAGACCCGTGACCAAAATGTAAGAGACAATTGCGAATATAAGCCAGCTCACGGCGTACAGTCTGTAAAGTCTGGGAGTAAAGGTGACTTCCGAGCGAAGCGCAACTTTTTTGTCCGCAACGGTGTACACGGCAAAGAAAATAAGATAGCCGATAAGTCCGATAAGCGGCGCGCCCCAGCCTGTAAACGAAAAGCACAGCGAAATGACAGCCGAGCTCAGCGCGCACATTAAGGCAAGAAGTATAAATCTGGCGTAAGATAAATTGCCCTTTTTTACAAGCCATTTAAAGTACTTTTTAGAGCTGTACCCCGACGACTGCAAGACGCCCGTCTGTTTATATACGGCAAAGCACATCATCACGGCGAACGCCGCCGCAATGAAAATACTCTCTAAAGTTTTGGGAACAGAAATGAAAATACCCACTTTAAATTACTCCGTAAAAAAGTCGTATACTAATTTATTGAAAACTTCGCTGTGTTCGCAAAAGCAGAAATGCCCGCCGTCCATTGTTATAAGCTTGCTGCCCGCAATGAGCGAATTGAAGGTTTTGCCCTCCTCATATGCGGGGGTTACGGTGTCGCTTTTACCGTAAATCAAGAGGGTGGAGATATCAATCTTTGCCGCGCAGGATTTCAAGTCCTCGTTGACGATAAGCTTGTAGCTTTGGCGCATTATCGGGGAAAGCTGTCTGTACTCGTAACTTCCGAAATGCTTTTCGGCAAACTTAGGAAAAAGCTTTTTTACCCGCCTGTACGCCTTTACCCTGCGCATATATCGGGGTGAACGGGGTTTTACAAGCCCCGCGCCGCCCGTTATTACAAGTTTTTCAAAAGCGCCCCGCCTTGTGGAAAGATATTTGAAAGCAACCCTTGCCCCGAAGGAATGGGCTATTACAAGCGGGCGGTCTAATTTGGTATAATTTATAAAATCCTCAAGCCAGTCGCAGTAATTACCCACGGAATATGCTTGATTTAACGCAAAACTTGCGCCGAACCCAGGCATATCTGGGACTGTAACTTTGTAATACTGCGACAGAAATTTCGTCTGATAATAGAAACTTTCTTTATTAGAAAGGTAGCCGTGCAGCAAAAGCACGTCCTTGCCCTTGCCCTGCACGTTGACCCCTATATATTCGCCGTTTAAAAGAATTTTTAACCCCTTTAACCGTCATTGGGCTTAAAGCTTTTTACACATAACCAGACAATCTTCGCCGTTGGTGTAATACCTCGTGCGGGCATACACGCCGTTGAAACCGTTTTTAAGATACAGTCTCAGCGCGGGGGTGTTGGAAACTCTCACTTCCAAAAATACCTTCTCCACGCCCTTTGCCTTGGCAAGAGTGCAAAGCTCGGTAATAATGGACGTAGCTATACCGCTGTTGCGGTAAGGTTCGGTAACGGCGATATTCTCTATATCAGCGCTGTCGGCGGCGATTGTAATTCCGCCGTAGCCCGCGATTTCGCCGTCGTCCTCCGCGACAACGCCCGTAAAATTTTCCGATTCAAAACCCGACACAAGCATTTTATAGCTCCACGGCTCCTGAGGGAAACACTCTTTTTCCATTTCGGATATTCTTAAAATATCTTCGTACTTCCAGGGGCGGATTATCATTTTCTGCCCTCCTCTGCCTGCGACTTTCTTACATACAGCGCGCAGATATCTTCGCTTAGTTTGTCTTGGTTTGCGCATACTGCGGGGTAGAAATTGTCTTTTATATCCACCTTGGTATAGCCTTCGAGGGGCAGATCTTCAAATCCGTACAAAGGCGCGCAAAGACTTTTAACCTGTTCTCCGCTCATATACGAAGGCGGTAAAATTATTTCTCCGCCGTCCGAATATCCGCAGACGTAGTAGCTGCCGTGCATAGCGTCGATGACGGTATAAAATTTTTTGTCTTTAATATTATATGCAATAAGGTCGAACGAGGTGAGACAGAGCATTGGCTTGTCCGCACCCACGGCAAAGCCCTTTACAGCGGATATGCCTATTCTTATGCCCGTAAACGAACCGGGGCCGGTGACGGCGCAGAAAAAATCGCACTCGTTCGGGTTGAGGTCCGCCTCTTTGAAAGCCCTGTCTATTTCATCCATCAACACTACGGAGTGTTGCATAGCGCAGTCGGGAAGATGTCTTACGGCAACCTTATTCCCCTTGACTGCAAGCACCGTAAGATAGCGCGAAGAGGTGTCTATTCCGAGAAAATTACTCATAGATTATTCTCCTTTCACTGTCGCTTATTTTTTCTATAGTAACCTTTTTTACTTTTGCGGGCAAAACGGACGAAATGTTCTGCGCCCACTCGATAAGGCATACTCCGTCGGCATAGAAATAATCGGTCAGCCCCAGCGCCTCCGCCTGTTCACCGCAGGTTAAACGGTAACAGTCAAAGTGGTAAAGCTTGCCGTAGTAGTCGTTCATATAGGCATATGTGGGGCTTAATACATCGTCTTCAATCCCAAGTCCCTTTGCAACGCCCTTGCAAAACACAGTTTTGCCCGTGCCCATATCGCCGTTTAATAGTACCACGTCGCCCGCTTTAAGGCTTTTAGCATATTCTTCGCCGAACTTCAAAGTTTTATCGGCGCTGTCCGAAATAAAAATTGCCATACGCATATTATAACTTGCACGGAAAAATTTTGCAACTATTTAATATCAAACCCTTGACAATGTTTAAAGCGCGTGTTATAGTGGAACAAATTAATACAGTTAATACAGATGGATTATTATGAGAGAAGTTAAAAAGAGCGTTTATCAGCGCATAGCCGACGACGTTAAATGGAAAGTTGAGACGGGCATTCTGCGCGAGGGCGACAAGCTGCCTTCCTGCCGCGACCTTGCCATACAGCAGGGCATTAATCCCAATACCGTTCAGCGCGCCTATTCCGAACTCGAAGAGCAGGGTTATATTTACACCCTGCCCAAAAAGGGAGTTTACGTAAGCGGACGGAAGAAAAATTATCCCGAGGAGCTTGCAAAACAGAAGATTGAAGAAATCAAGGCGGCGGGCATTACTAAGGATAATGCGGTAAAAATATTAAACGAGGTTTACGGCGATGATTGAAATTAAAAATCTTTACAAACGTTTCGGCGACAAGCAGGTCTATAACAACGCCGACATAACGGTAGACGACTCAAGCATATGCGGACTTATAGGCATTAACGGCGCGGGCAAGTCCACCCTCCTCAGAATTTTAAGCGGGGTTATAAGACAAGACGCGGGCACCGTTTCAATCGACGGCGAAGAAGTGTTTGAAAACGAAAAGATAAAACGCGATATCCTCTTCCTTTCCGACGACCCCTATTACGACACGGGCGTTACAGGGCTTAAATTAAAGGAGCTGTATAAAACCTTCTATTCTTTGGACGACGAAATATTTACTTCGTATATACGCACTTTCAACCTCGACGTAAGAAAGCCTATAAGAAACTTTTCCAAGGGAATGAAGAGGCAGTTGTTCGTGGCAATTGCCCTTGCGTGCGAACCCAAATATCTGTTTTTAGACGAATCCTTCGACGGACTCGACCCCCTTGCAAGGCTTGAATTTAAGCGCGGACTTATTGCGTTGCAGGAAAAGGGCTCGACGATAGTAATAGCCTCACATTCCCTCCGCGAGCTTGAAGATATATGCGACAGTTTCGTGCTTATCGACAACACCGCAGTCAAGGTAAGCGGAAAGATTGAAGAGGCGCTTGACAATATATTCAAACTTCAGTTGGCGTTTGAAAAGGATATACCGCCCGAAGATTTACCCGTCGAATATATCCGCGCCGAAAAAGTGGGGCGCGTTATGACCGTCGTCGTGCGCGGCAACAAGGAAGAGGCTTTGCAGAAAATCAAGGAAATGAAACCCGTTATTTTAGAAGAGATTTCAATGGACTTTGAGGATATGTTCATAGAAGAAGTTCAGAACAAGGGGTATCTGAGATGAAAAAATATTTTTTATACGAACTCAAAAAATCGGCTTTCACAATAGCCTGTCTTGCCGCTATTTGCACTATCATATACCTTATTTCCATTCTCAGTACGGACGTTCGGGATTTGGGAATGTCTGATACCTATACACGGCTTTTTATTGTTTCGGCTTGCGGCGGAATACTTGCTTTCTGTATCCCCTTCAGACAGTTCGACTATAAAATGAAAAAGAGAAGTGCGGATTTGTTCTTTGCACTCCCCTTTTCACACACAAAAATTCTTACCGTTAAATATCTTGTAGGGCTTATTATAGTATTCGCGCCCTACACGGCAGCCTATATAATAGGCGCGCTTGCCGTGATTATGCGGGCGACTTACCACACTATTTTACCCCAATACTATCCCCTGCATTTCCTCGCGTCTATTATACCCATATATGTTATCTATGCAGTGAGCGCATTTGCCTATACAAGAGCAGGTAAAGCCACGGACGGCGCACTCAACGCAATATGCTGGGCAACGGTACTTGCCGTAATTGCGTTTGTAATCTGCCTTCTTACGCAACATAAACGTACCGACCAATACGAGAATATCTATTTTATTCAATACATCCAATACGAAAAATATTTCGTGTTTATGCCTTTGTCCGACTGCACGGAATACCTCGCCGAACATCTTGCCAATATGAAACTCGCTTACGGTTATAATTTAATCGACACGGTAAATACTGCGGTAGGTTTCAGTCTTTCAGGGCTTATGGGAATAGGCGCAACGGTCGGACTGTTCATGTTTGAAAGAAAAGCTAAGTTCGAGGATATAGAACAGATTTCAAAAAGTCCGTTCGGGCTTACAGTAATGCTACCCCTCTTCACCGTATGCATTTCGGCACTTTGCGCGGACACGATTGAGCTTTTCATTATTTTCGCAATAGCGGCGTTCCTTGTAACGGCTTACTACAAGCGCACGCTTAAAATAGGTAATAAACAGGCTATTATACTTGCCGTTTCACTTGTGGCGGGGCTTATTATCGGCGTTATCGCTTATTACGCTTAGTAAATTTTTCGTTGGTTATTTTAATAAGTCTTGATATCGACTTGTAAAGTATAAATACGGCAACAGTTAAAAGCACGCACTTTACAAAATTGAATAAAAGCGCCCAGTACCATACGCCTAAATATGCCTGCATTCCGTCCGTCCAAGACATGCCGTAGCTGACGTTCAAAAAGAACGGAAAGGTCAACAGGTAGTTTACGGGTATTGAAAATATTGTCTGCGCAACACAGCCGATTGATACCGTAATCAACACCGTTTTAATTCCCTTGTGCTTTTTGTAGACTATAGAGGGAATTAAGATATAAGGGAGCATAATTAAAATGTTGGCGACTTCCCCCACTCCGAAGGTCTGGGTAAAGGATAAGCCGTATAAAACTTCCTTTAATACGCTGACAATTATCCCTGCTACGGGGCCTAAAGAAAAGCCCGCAATAAGTGCAAACACACCCGAAAAGTCAATCTTTAAATAGGGAACGGCAGGGATAATGGGGAATTCAAACAAGGGCATTCTTAAAATAAACGACAGCGCGGTAAATACCGCCATATATGCAACGCGCGTTGCGGTGAAGTAATTTGCTATTACTTCGCCCGCGCGCCTTTTTTTGTTTGCGGGTTGTTGTTCGGTAATTTGTTCCTTTGCCTCGTTTTCGGAAGGCGTTTGCGTGATTTCTTCTTCCATAGTCAACTTCCTTAAAAATTTATTTTTAAAGCCGTTCTTTGAAAAAAATCGCTCCGAAAAAATCGGAGCGAAAATAACGATTAAAACCGTTTTTCATTCTTTTATCATCCGGACTGTACCGTCGGTTTAGGAATTTCACCCAATCGGGAGCACACATGCGCTCTTCGCGGACTTTACCGCCGGTGGGGAATTTCACCCCGCCCCAAAGAATAACTTTAAATTGTAACTACATTATAGTGATCTGATATTCCTATGTCAAGCGATTACTAGTAATAGCTTGCGGTTCTGAAAGTAAACTTAAGGATAGATTACAATCGAATCGATATTCGCCTCACCGGTAAACTTTATTGTTACCGAGTGTTTACCTTGCGAAAGTACGGGAGTCAGATACCTGAGTGCACATTCATTGGAATCGTCCTTCAACTTTATGGTATCTACTTTTTTACCGTCGACATATACTTCGTAATTCTGTCCGTATTTATTTGAGGTAAGAATACCGACCCTGCTGCTGTCACCCTCTGACTGCACCTCGAACGACACTTCGGCGCCGCTATTTGCGAGATATACGTGACCGTAAGACGAATTTGTCCCTACTATCTGCCATGTACCATTGTAAGTAAACTTAGCGTCGTCTGGTGAATACATAGTTGCGCCGTTAATCTCGTTAACGTTCCACATCTCGATTTCGCCGATTATTATGTGGGTATTGTAAGATTGAGTAACCGTCAGTTTGTAATAACGGAACTCTTTTGATTCAAAGTTAACCGTTACGTTTGCACCGTCGCGGGGCACGTCAACAAAGCTTGCGACATCAAAATACTCCGTACCGTCAAGGCTGCCTTGCAGAGTGAAGGATTTTGCAACCTTCCAGTCGCCGTTAGGTCTGTACTGGCTGTAAATTATCATTCTGTTTACAGATTTTACCTCGCCCATATCGACTGCAAGAACAAGCGGGTTTGATTCCGAAACGCCGCCGCTGGTATGTATGAACGTGTTCTTATTGCCGTCTACGAGATTCCCTATCGGGAAATTACCCCAACCCCAGCCTGCGGGGGGCGCCGTATATTTACACTGGTCCGTAACTAAAGTCTGCGTTTTATTAACCCAAACGTTATCTTTGTAGTCGTAACCGTAACTTCTCGTATAGAAATAGTCGCTTTCAAACTCTTTATTAAATTCGTAAGCCTGCCTGTAAGCCGTTGCGTAGCTTATGCTTGTAGGCTCTTTGAATGAAGAATCACTTGCCACTTCCGCCGAAACTTCTTTACCGTTTGCGTCAACATAAAGGGGTTTGCCGTTTGCATCTAAAACCTGATTTCCGTTTGCGTCCAGCTTGGGAGTGTACATCGGCATCTGCCACTGCCCGATACCGAGGCCGATAAAGCTTGTCATATTATCGTTTATCTTTTCGTTTATAAGCACTTCTTTAAAGTAAACCCAGCTTTCTGCGGCAAGCTCAAGTTTAACGAACTTATCTGTTCTCCAGTTGGCCGTCGTTTCGTTATCGGCAATATATATTCCAAGCTGGTACGTTTTACCGCCGTCAACCGAATAATACAACGCGCAGTTTTTTCTGCCGCGCATATAAATATTATAAATTCCCGCCTCGGGGAAGTACAGCTTGCCGCGGACCTCGTCAATGCTGTAAGGTTTAACTATATCAAGTTCCGGATTTGCATTGGGGAACCTCGAAATAGAGCTTTCCGTGCAGTACCAGATATCCGTATTGCAGTTCTGCGTGGGGTTAGAATGGTCGCGTTCGTTTTTACTTTCGTAACCTGCGTACCCCTTCTCATACGCCTCCCTCGCGTCGGTGTAAGCTGTATCGGCGGTATAAATGTACGTAGTCCTTTCAAGAACAGACTTGTTGGTTTCGTGCGTTTGCTGGAATTCGAGAATTAAATCCACGTCTTCAAGCTTATGT
The DNA here is from genome assembly GCA_029061155.1 of Clostridia bacterium. GTDB lineage: Bacteria > Bacillota > Clostridia > Christensenellales > Borkfalkiaceae > Coproplasma. The sequence goes on along the minus strand of JAIDSQ010000043.1, from coordinate 13,964 downwards.
CCGTTCCACTCGTGCGCGCCGTCTTTAGTAGTAATTTCAAGGGTTACACGAATTTTACCCGAATTCATTTCCTCATTGGGTGTAAAGGTGTAAATACCCTTTTCCGCGGATTCGACAAAGCTTCCGTTTATTCCGTCGGTTTTAACGCTTTTTACAGAGTATTTGAAATCTTTGGCTATAACCACGCTTCCGCTTTCATACTGATTGGCAGCGTTGACCGTGTAAGGATTAAGGTCAACGTTGAACGCCTTTCCGTGAGGAATAACGAAGGGCTGCATAGTATTTATTTCGCGCTTTGTACCGTCATAGTTATATGTTCTGCCCGTCTGGTATACGGAAGATACGGGTACGAACAGCGGATAATTTGCATTTTTAACGGCTTGCGAAGGGGAATAATTGCCGCCGTAAGAGCTGACAAGATTAGCATAATACGTCATATCCTGATGAGTATAATTCGCCCACTTGTCATAGTAATTAGAACCCCACGCTCCGCGTGTTTTTATGTAAGCGTCCTGCCCCAGGTTATGCAATAAGGTTGCATAAACGGCAAGTCCGTCGGTGCCTCTAATTGCCCCGTTGTTTACGCGCTGTAAAGCCCAGGTTGCGCTGGTGTATTGGTTCCAGCCCGAAAGTCCGGAGCCGCCGAACCCCGCAATCTGCCTTGCAGAAGAAATTTTAGTAAACAGACTGTAAGATACAAGGTTAAGTCCGTTGTTAGTAACCTCGCCCGTATCGCCCACGCCGTAATCCTGGAAGTTGTGGTGATACTCATGAAAATTACCCCACGAACCCGACGTTACTATACCGTTATAATTAAGCGAATCCGTCATCCAGCCTTCGGGGCAGTTAACCGAACGTCTGCCGGGGAAAGCAACCGCCGCACCCGCGGCAACGAAGGGGTCGTATATAAATACTATACCCTGGTTTGAAACGCTTGTTGTAACAAGGGAAATTTTTTCCCAAAGGGTAGCCGCTTTGTAAAGGTCGTTATAGCTGTATTTTTGTGCGAATTTCTTAGGTCCGGAATGAAGAACGCCTCTGTCCCATACTTCCAGATCGAAGTAAGGCGCAGAAGATTTCGAATAGGCGGCATACTCTTCTTCGGTGGTTACGCCGAGAATGAAGTGCGCATAGTTAACGCCGCCAGAAATAGTAACCGAGAACGTGGAAGATTCATCCCTGACATAGATAGGTCCGCCGAGGAACGAGCCGACGTATCCCGTCCATAAGCCCGTAGTTTCGTCATAAGTTGCCGTGCTCTCCGTAATATTCATCGTGTTAAGTATTACGGGCATACGGTTAACTGCGCGCTGCTCCCATATATTGTTTGCCTGACCGTTATATAATGCCTGACCTATATGTATAGTTATGCCGCCCGTTGCCTTCATATCGGCGTCGGTCAACTGTATTTTTATTACTTCGCCTGCGGGAGCATAAAGTCCGGTAACGCTGTAATAGCTGCTGTAGCTTCTCGGTCTTAAAGTAAGTTTCTTTACTACTGCCTGTTCGTTGTCCGCAACGTCGCCTCTGTACAAACCGACCGAAGCAGTATGCTTGTAAAGCCTTTGGGGAACTCCGCTATCGGGCTTACTTCCGTCTGATTTATAAAGATAGCCGTCCTTATCCATTTTATCGTATGTACCGGAAGTCCTCTTTGAAGAGTCAACCCAGGTACCGTTAGCCGTAAGCTTTCTGCTCTCCTGGATAATTACCGTCTTTTCTTCATTGGTAATGTTAAGCGTTGAGCCGTATTTAGGATAACCTTTACTGCTTAATCCTTCGTCGTGTACGCCGTCAACGGGCTTATACCTTTCGGTAGTACCGACTATTGCACCCGAATATCCTACCTGCGTCTTATTCTTGTGCTGACTTGGTACAAAAGTTGCGGTAGGAACAGAGTCCTCCTCAGGCTTGCTGCAGCCGACACCCACTGAAAGGCATACCACAAAAATCAAAGATAAAGCCAGAATGGCTATTATCCTGAAATTGAGCCTTTTTGCCGTTTTAGCCTTGTTGTTTTTTTCTGCCATAGAAATCTCCTTATTCAGCAAAAATTACATTAATTTTTAATGCCCGCATTATAACATAATTTATGTTTAATGTCAAAGCAGTTGTACCCTGAAAATTAATATATAGTAAGCTGATATGATTATATCAAGCGATTGCAGGAAGGCGCGTGCGGTATGACAAGCAATTTTTGGAATATATTATACGGGTGATAAATGCGCGCCGAAGATATTAAACTATTGACAATGAAGGCCCGATGTGTCATAATAAATTGGGAAATAGTAAAACACCAGAAGAAAATAAAGAGGACGTAATATGCAGAAAAATTCATATTTTCTAAATAAAAGCTCGGTATGTACCGCGGTTAAGGCGCGCCTTATTGCGGGCGTGAAAATAATTTTGGCATTAACCGCATGCCTTATACTCCTTTTATCAGGTTTTATACCGGCGTTTGCCGATGACGCACAGTCAGATAACCGTACAATCAAAGCCGGCATTTTCGGCTTTGACGGTTATCATATGAAGGACGAAGACGGCAACCTTTCGGGATACGGCATTGAATTTCTACACCTTGTTTCCGAATATTCCCACCTCAATTTTGAATTGACGGGATATAACAATACCTGGGACGATATGCTTGTTATGCTGGAAAAAGGCGAAATAGACGTGGTAACCTCCGCCAGCTGGACACAGTCGAGGGAAGAACAGTTTGACTTCTCCCTTCCTATCGGCAGAAAAAATACGGTACTTTCAATACGCGCCGATGATGAACGTTTCAGCAGCGGAGACTACAGTACCTATAACGGAATGACCGTGGGTCTGCTGGAAAACAATACTCAAAACGACATCTTAAAGCAGTTTTCCGAGAAAAAAGGCTTTAAATATAAAGAAGTATATCTTGCCAATTCCGACGAGCTTTCAACCGCTCTGCAAAGAGGCGATATCGACGCGATAATTTCAAGCGACCTCAGAAAGAAGGCTGACGACGAACAGACGCTTGACGTTATCGGGAACGACGACTTTTACGCTATCGTTCAGGATGGCGACCCGAAGGGTCTGCTCAAGGAGATAAACTACGCTATCGGGCAGATGGATATCAATGAGGGCGACTGGAAAAACGTGCTGTTCTATAAGTACTACGGTCCCGATTATTCTTCCGCGTTATCCTTTACCAAACGTGAGAAGGAATACATTAATAAAGTTATTTCGGGAGAGAAAACCATCACCGTTACCGCTCTCGGCGACAGCGCACCCTATTCCTTTACGGAGAACGGAGAGTTAAAAGGTATTATCCCCGATTATTTTGCCGAGGTGATGGAGCTTGCCGGTCTTTCCGAATATTATCAGATTGTTTCTCCCGATACAAACGGGGTCAACGTAATACTTGACAGTATGGGTACCGACGCTATAAAAGAGGGAGTTCATAGCCACGGTTTCGATACAAACAGCTATATGACGGCGAGAATGGCAAGGGTCACAAGGCAGGATCTTAAAGGCAACGTCAAAGTTGTTGCTTTGGCGGATACTCAGTTCAAGGGCATTCTCGAACGCGAGGGTTATACCGTCGTTAGCTATCCTACAAGCGAGGCCGCTATGCGCGCCGTATACAACCGTGAAGCTGACGCCGCTTACGTTTACTCCTACGCCGCGCAGTGGTTCATAAATCACGACCACACCAATTCACTGTATTACACTTCCGTCAACGGTATGAGTACTGTGTTCACGATGCATGTAAGCGAAAATACCGACCATGAACTAATCACGATACTTAATAAATGCATTAAGCAGATACCTGACGAAATGCTTAACCAACTGGCATCAAAGTACACCTCCTATACTATCGGTGATTTGACGTTCTGGCAGTTCCTGCGGGCAAACCCCGCAATAATAATTGCCATTTGCTTAGTACTCGTCCTGATTGTATGCGTTATCCTCGCCCTCTATTTCAAAGGATTGTGGAGCAAAAAGCTGCTGCACGCAACGGAACAGACGAATAAAAAGCTGGGTGAACAGCTTGCCATTGTAGAGGCGCTCAGCCGCGACTATACAAACGTTTATGCCGTCAATGCAGAGACCTCCACCGCGCGGATTATTAAACTTGAAGGCTTTGTTGCGGACGGACTGAACAAGAATTCAACGGAAGATCATGACTACGTCTCTATTCTTGACGGCTATATCCGCACCCGTGTTCATCCCGACGATCAGCTGGAACTGGCTAAGGCGCTTGCACTTCAAAATATAAAAGATGAGCTCGACGCAAACCGCGAGATTATGGGCAGTTACCGCATAGTGGATAACGGAGAAATACATAATTTCCAATATACGTATTTAAAGATAGAAGATAAAGGGCATGGCGGCTTTATCCTTGCGGGATTCCGCAATATCGACGAGATTATCCGCAAGGAGCAGGAACAAAAGGACGTTCTTGCAGAGGCGCTGGCTCAGGCGCAATATGCCAACAAGGCAAAGACCACCTTCCTCAACAATATGTCCCACGATATCCGTACGCCTATGAACGCCATAATAGGATTTACCTCTCTGGCGGGAACGCATATCGACAACAAGGAACAGGTGCGCGGTTATCTGAGCAAGATTATGACATCGGGCAACCACCTTTTAAGCCTCATTAACGACGTGCTGGATATGAGCCGTATCGAAAGCGGTAAAGTCAAAATCGAGGAAAAGGAAACGAGTCTGCCTGAAATTATGCACGACCTGAAAACCATCGTTCAGGCTGACGTAAAATCCAAGCAATTGGAATTCTATATCGATACTCTTGACGTAACGCACGAGACGATAATTTGCGACAAGCTCCGTCTCAATCAGGTACTTCTGAATATTCTCAGCAACGCTATGAAATACACCCGACCGGGCGGTATGGTAAGCGTACGCGTTATACAGACTGCCGAGGCGGCGGAAGGCTACGCCTCCTACGAGTTCCACGTAAAAGATACCGGCATAGGTATGAGCAGTGAATTCTTAAAGCACGTGTTCGAGCCGTTTGAGCGCGAACAGACTTCCACAGTAAGCGGTATTCAGGGAACCGGTCTGGGACTTGCCATCACCAAAAATATTGTGGATATGATGGGCGGCACCATCACGGTGGAAAGTGAAGAAGGAAAAGGTTCGGAGTTTACAGTCACCTTCCGTTTCAAAGTCGCCGACAATCACGTCGAGCCTCAGCAGCTGGAGCAGCTTAAAAACTTAAGAGCACTTGTTGTGGACGATGACGTGAACACCTGCATGAGCGTCAGCAAAATGCTCACCACAATAGGTATGCGCCCCGACTGGACGACGTTGGGCAAAGAGGCGGTTATCCGCACAAAATTCGCTTTGGAGCAAAGCGAACCCTACAGCGCGTATATCATTGACTGGCTGATGCCCGACATGAACGGTATAGAACTTGTCCGCCGTATCCGCAAGGTAATAGGCGAAATGACCCCCATCATTATACTGACAGCCTACGACTGGTCGGATATCGAGAAAGAGGCAAAAGAGGCGGGCGTGACGGCGTTCTGTTCAAAACCCCTCTTCCTCTCGGAGCTCAGGAGCGTTCTTGCCGCGCCGTATATGGAACAGCAAAAGGCAGACCAGACAGATACTGCCGAGATGCGTTTCGACGGAAAGAAAATTCTTCTTGTGGAAGACAACGAACTCAATCAGGAGATTGCACAGACAATTCTTGAAGAAGTCGGCTTTATCATCGATACGGCGGACGACGGCAGCGTAGCCGTGGAGAAAATGAAAAAGATGCCCGCAGGCACGTACGATTTAATACTTATGGACGTTCAGATGCCTCTTATGAACGGCTATGAGGCGACTAAAGCTATTCGTGCGCTGAAAGACCGTAAAAAAGCGCAAATCCCCATTGTTGCAATGACGGCAAACGCTTTTGAAGAGGACAAGAAAGCGGCGCTGGATTCGGGCATGAACGGGTTTGCCGCTAAACCTATTGAAATTGACAAACTGATGAAAACTTTAGAAGATATTCTGAAATAAACGTATTTACATAAAAACAGCGCCGCGGAAAATGTTTTCCGCGGCGTTATTATTAACCAATACTTTGTAATTTGTTTTTTAAAAGAACGTACGCTTCTTCGGGGTCGTCGGTATCAAAAACAGTCTTTTCCATAGGGCAGGTATCCGTGCCCGCGCGGTTGATAATGCGTTCTGTAAGAGTTTCATATTCACAGGGGATATTGTACTTTTCAAGAACTTTTTTACCGCTTTCAGAAAGTGTTTTGGCGTAAACGCCTGCAATACCGCACTTTACGAAAAGCAGCGCCGCAGCCTTACCCACCACAATATCCGCAACACACCAGCCCGACAAGTCGATACCGTCAGCAATAAAGCCCATCATGGGGGCTATACCCCTCTTTTCGCTGAGAAAGCAAGCGTTTCCTTTATACAGGCTTATCGTGTGCCCTTCGAGATTTTGTTTTGCAAACTGTAAATCAGTCATTATGTACTCCGAAATAATGCGCAATCTCTTTCATTCTGTCCTGCTGTTTTACCTTGAAGGGACAACGCTTGTCGCAGTGACCGCACTTTAAGCACCTATCCGCCTTTACCTTAAGTTTAGAATAATGGTCGAACGCCATTTTATCACCAGCAAGCGATAAATCGTAATATTTGTTCACGATACCGATATCTATACCCGCGGGGCAGGGCTGGCAGTGGTTGCAGTAAACGCAGTTGCCCACCGCACTCTCGGGCGTAAATTCGCCTATCGCGGAATAGTCGCGCTCGTCCTTTGTAGACAAAGGATATTTTAAAAGTTCGCGTAAATCCTGAAGATTTCTTACGCCGGGTACTACGGCTAAAACGGCGGGACGGTCAAGGCAGTACTGAATACACTGGTTTTTAGTGAGCGCCTTTTTGAAGGGCGAGGTATTAGCTGCAAGCAGCTGTCCGCCGTGGAAGGGTTTCATAACCGAAATTCCTACACCTTCCTTTTCGCAGCGGCGCATTAACTCTGCGCGTTCCGCGTTTGTGCCTATGCCGTATTCGTCGCCGCACTCCAGATCGTAAGCGGGGTTAACTGAAAACATCATCATATCTATAACGCCCGTGTCGAGAACCTTGTGCGCAACCGAAGGAGTGTGCGAAGAAAATCCTATGTGCTTTACCACACCCTTTTCTTTAAGCCCTTTTACGTAGTCGAAAATACCGCTGTTTACGATATCGCTCCAATCGCTCAGCTCGTCAATGCAATGTAAAAATCCGAAGTCGACGTAGTCCGTATTCAGTGTTCTAAGTTCCCACTCAAAGGTTTGACGAATAGTATTCAAATCGCGCGACCAGCCGTATTCGCCGTTTTCCTTATAAACCGCGCCGAAGTGTACCTGAAGGTAAACCTTCTGACGGCAGTTTTTTATAGCCTCGCCGAATGGCGCATACACGCTCTTTCCGCCTGCGCATAAATCAAAGAAGTTAATGCCGTTTTCAACGGCAGTCTTTATAACTTCGCGTATTTCTTCCTGCGGGCAGTTCTGTATACCGCCCATCCCAAGCCCGAGGGTTGAAATATGCTCGTTGCCCTTTGGTAATTTTCTGTATTCCATTATTTTTCAAATTCCTTTGCTACGTCTTTCAATAAGTCGCGGATAGGCAGGTGCTGGGGACAAGATTTTTCGCACTTGCCGCACCTTATACATTCCGACGCCTTGCCGCCGAATTTGGTGTGAACTTCCCTGTAATAGTAATTTGCGTTCCAGTCGTGGTAGATGTTTTTGGTGTTCATACACGCGAACAGGTCGGGTATGGAAATGCCTTTGGGGCAGCCCGCCGTACAGTAACGGCAAGCCGTGCACGCTATAAGGTGCATACCCTTGAACACCGCGCACACGTTTGCGACTGCTTGCATTTCCTTTTCGTTAAGGGGCTTGAAGTCCTTCATATACGAAATGTTGTCGTTCATCTGCGCCATATCGCTCATACCCGACAGCACCATAAAGACGCCTTCAAAGCCCGCCGCAAAGCGAATTGCGTAACTTGCGGGGCTTGCCGAACCGAGTTCTTCAAAATACTTTTTTGCTTTTTCGGGAAGGTTGACAAGATTGCCGCCCTTGACGGGTTCCATAACTATTACGGGTTTATTGAATTTACGGCACACCTCGTAACATTTCCCGGATTGAACGGCGGGGTCGTCATAATCGACATAGTTTAACTGAATCTGAACTACCTCTATCTGGGGGTATTCGGTGAGAATTTGTTCGAGCACGTCCGCCGTGTCGTGGAAGGAAATGCCGACGTGCTTTATTTTGCCTTCCGCCTTCAATTCGAGCGCTTGCTCGTAAGCGCGGCAGCGTTTGTACTTTGCAAAATTTTCTTTGGACTGCGCGTGCATTAAATAGAAGTCCAGATAGTCCACGCCTAAAATTTTAAGCTGTTTTTCAAAAAAGGGCTTAACGTCCTCCTCCTTATCGAAACAGAAGTTGGTAAGCTTGTCCGTAAGAATATACTTATCGCGCGGATATCTTTTTACAAGGCAGTCGGCAATTGCCATTTCGCTTTTACCGTCCAAATAGCCGTGGGCGGTATCGAAATAGTTAAAACCGTTCTCGATAAAGGTATCAATCATTTTATTGAATTCGGCGTAGTCGACTTCTTCGCCGTTCATCGGAAGGCGCATACAGCCGAAACCGAAATTTTTATGTACGTTGTCAAACATATTTTTTATCCTCCAGTTTATCATATTATCGGTTGTTTTTCATTCGTAAATAAAGAGAACTCCGAGCGTGCCTTTGCCGCAGTGCGAAGTTACCACGTTGCCCGCCACGGTCTGCAAAATTTCGTCAAAGTTGAAAAGGCTTTTCACTTGCTCTTCCACCTTGTTCACAAGCTCCTGTTCACAGCTTGAATGGGTTATGAAACAGCGCGTTTTGTCGTAATGCCTGTACTCTGCGGCAAGCTCGGACACGTAGTTTTTAAGACACCTCTCAATCCCGCCGACGTACTTCTTTTTGGCGTAAAGCTTGCCGTCCTTCATATCTATCATAGGGTGGAGCTTTAATACCTTAGCACCCATAAGCGCGGCGAGCGAACATCTGCCGCCCTTGTGAAGGTAGTCCAGCGCATCGGGCACGAAGGACGTGTTGACGTTGGCGCGGAGTCCGTTTATAATTTCAACTACTTCTTTGGGCTTTTTGCCTTGAGCAACGAGGTCGCACGCCTTTAGTACAAGCAGTCCCTGTCCCGTTGACAGCGCGAGGGAGTCCACGGGATACACTTTACCTTTCAGCTCCTTAGCCGAGGCAACTGCATTGTTGTAAGACGACGAGGCTTTTGACGAAATATTTATGTGGATTACCGCGTCGTATTCCTTTAAAAGCGGTTTGAAATACTCGGTATATTCCGTAACAGAAGGCGCCGCCGTGGTGGGAAGAACGCCCGTTTTTGCAACATGGCTGAATATGTCCTGTGGCGTAACGCTTACGCCGTCGCTGTACGATATATCGCCCATTATTACGTGCAGAGGAACGATACCTATATCATACTTTTCTACTATTTCACGGCTTAAGTCACACGTTGAATCAGCAGTTATTTTAATTTTCATAGTTTACTCCCGAAAATCAGTTTACGCAGTCCTTATATAAAGGGAACTGTTTACAAAGCTTAGCCACTTCCGCCTTAACCTTTTCGGCAACGCTTTCGCGCCCTTCAATAACGTCTGCAATTAAGCCTGCGATAATCTTCGCCTCGCGCTCCTTCATTCCGCGTGAAGTGATTGCGGGAGTTCCCACGCGTATGCCAGAAGTTACGAAAGGTTTTTGCTTGTCGAAGGGAACGGCGTTTTTATTTACCGTTATGTGCATATCGTCCAAAAGCTTTTCAAGCTCTTTGCCCGTCATATTTTTGTCGGTAAGGTTTAAAAGTATTAGGTGGTTGTCCGTCCCGCCCGAAACCATTTTTACGCCGCGGGCTTTGAACTCTTCAGCCATTGCGCGCGCGTTTAAAACGATTTGTTTCTGATATTCTTTAAACTGCGGCGAAAGCGCCTCCTTAAAGGCAACGGCTTTTGCCGCAATAATGTGCATTAACGGTCCGCCCTGTATTCCGGGGAATATGGCTTTGTCAATCGCCTTGCCCCACTCTTCCTTGCACATGATTACGCCGCCGCGTGGACCGCGCAGGGTTTTATGCGTGGTGGTCGTTACAAAGTCGGCATAGGGCACGGGCGAAGGGTGAAGTCCTGCCGCGACAAGCCCCGCTATGTGCGCGATATCCACCATCATCAAAGCGCCGACTTTATCGCAGATTTCGCGTATGCGCTTAAAATCTATTACGCGCGGATATGCGCTTGCGCCCGAGATTATCAGTTTGGGCTTGCACTCAAGCGCTATTTTTTCCATTTCGTCGTAGTCTATAACTTCATCGCCCTCTTTTACACCGTAGGGTACTATGTTAAAGTATTTGCCTGAAATGTTGACGGGCGAGCCGTGGGAAAGATGACCGCCGTGCGCAAGGTTCATACCCATTACCGTGTCGCCGGGATTACACGCGGCAAAGAGAACGGCAAGGTTTGCGCTTGCGCCCGAATGGGGCTGTACGTTGCAGTATTCACAGCCAAACAGCTCTTTAAGGCGGTTTCTTGCAAGGTCTTCCGCTATATCCACATAACCGCAACCGCCGTAGTAGCGGTGCGCGGGATAGCCTTCCGCATACTTATTCGTAAGGTGGCTGCCTGCCGCCGCCATAACTGCGGGAGAAACAAAGTTTTCGCTTGCGATAAGCTCGATGTTATTCTGCTGGCGCGCAAGTTCTAATTTAAGCGCGTTTGCAATTTCGGGGTCGGTGCGTTCGATTAAAGAAATATCTATCATAGTTTCTCCTGCCGTCGTTTTTTATTTATTATAACATAAAAAGGCTGATAACTCAATGATATGCAAATGAAATTTTTGTCGTATTTTTTTGCCGTTACTTTTATTTTTTTGCATGAGAAAACCCGCCGGGTTTCGGCGGGTTGAAATTATGTATTTTACAGATTATCTGCTAAAGCGGCGGCTTTCTTACAACCGTCGGTTTTGTTTATATCGCCTACGTTAAGTACGCCCGGAATAAGCACCTCGCCGATTGATTTCCATTTTAACAGGGCAATAGTCCTTTCATAGGGAATACGTACTCCGTCCATTACCGACATATCTTCTTCCTCGCAGCACGTAATAAGCGCGCACTGTTTACCAGCGACGTCCTTGCCCGCAACGCAGAACGAGAACAGTCTGTCGATTAAACCTTTGATTTGCGCGGGGAATGAATACCAGTATACCGGCGTTGTAAAAACAACTACGTCAGCCGTTTCAATGGCGGGAGCGATTACGTTGAAATCGTCGTCAAAGCTGCACGCTTTGCCTGTTTTAAAACACGTTTCGCACGCATGGCAGCCGCCCACCTTTTGCATGGCGGCGTCGAATCTCGTAACCGTATGTCCCTTTGCCTCAGCCGCCTTAATAAAAGCGTCCGTCATCGCAAAGCTGTTTCCGTTCTTTCTCGGACTGCCCGTAATAACTACTATTTTTTTACCCATCTTATAACTCCTTAAATAAAAATTTTATTGACATTATAAATTCTATTGTAGTACAATTAATTTGTCAAGTACGCACATTAAAGTGCGATACTAACATTAAGTAGAGTGTAAAAGGACGCTTATATGGAAAGTACAAAAGCAAGGTGTATTGCCTCGGAAAAATTATGCGACACGGGATTCAGTTATACGTTATCGCTTATCAGCGGTAAATACAAAATGACTATACTCTATGCTTTAATGGAGTTTAAAGTCGTGCGGTACAACGAATTGCAGCGGTATATAAAAGGTATTTCGTATAAAACTTTAAGCCTGTCTTTGAAAGAGTTGGAAAGCGACGGACTTATTATCCGCAAGGAATACCCTCAGATACCGCCCAAGGTCGAATACAGTTTATCAGAACGCGGAAAATCTTTAATGCCTATTTTAGACGGTATGTGCGAATGGGGTGACAAAAACAGAAAATAAAAAACGGCGGTTGCTACGAAAAGCAACCGCCGTTTTATTAAATGTATTTGTTTAAAAACTCTGTCATTTCGGACTTTGACGTATAGCCTAACGACTTGCCCGCCTCTTCGCCGTTTTTGAATACGCTTACCAAAGGTATGGACATTATGCCGTAGCGGATTGAAAGTTCGGGTTCCTTGTCGATATCCACTTTTACGAATACCGCTTTGCCGTCAAACTGCTCGGAAACCTGTTCCATTACGGGCGCGAGCATTTTACAGGGTCCGCACCAGGTTGCGAAAAAGTCGCACACCACGGGCTTGTCCCCCTTTAAAAGTTCGTCGAATTTATCTTTATTTATCTGTTCTACCATAATTTTCTCCTGTATTAAGAATGTGCAATAATAGCGGTATTATTTAAAATTTTCTTCAAGCGCTTTTTTCGCTTTTTCAAAGCCGTATTCCGCGGACTGTTCCCACAGACTTTTTGCTTTGTCTTTATCCGGCTCCACTCCCCAGCCGTTGAAATAACAGTTGCCAAGCTCGTAAACAGCCTCTCTGTCCGTATCTAGATGTTTGTTAAAATATTTTAACGCTTTTTTATAATCGCATTTTACGCCCATTCCGTAAAGATAGCACTTGCCAAGCCCTACGTGATTTCTTCCGTAGCAGAACCCCGCACGCTTGTACCAATAGAAAGCCTTTTCGCCGTCGCGCGCTACGCCCAATCCGTCAAAATAACATTCGGCAAGACTGCACATACAACCGTCATAGCCCTTCTCCGCGGCGTAAGTAAGAATTTCAATTCCCTTAGAATAATCCCTGCACTCTTCGGAATAGATATACAGTCTGCCCAAATCATTATAAGCACACTGATAGCCGTTTTCGATACTCTTATTGAGCCAATACTCTTGTTCCTTTTCCGGTATGTCCGCGTAAATTGCATACCAGTACTGCGCTTCGGCGTTGCCTTGCTCGGCAGATTTTTTTAACCAACAATAGCACTCTTCGAATTTTTCTAACTCTAAACAGCTTAATCCGAGTAAAAGCTGAGCCTCAGCGTTACCGTGCTCCGCAGGTTGTAATAACCACTTTGCCGCAGTTTCATAAGCGTAACTGCCAAATGAGCATTCATAATACAGACAGCCTAATAAATACGAAGCTTCGTCACTGCCATTATCCACCGCTTTCCGCAACCAATATTCGGCTATATTCGGATTGGAAAATTTGGCGATGTCTTTGTAAAGTTTACCGAGTTCCAGATATGCCCTTTCGTCACCGCTTTCGGCAGCTATGTGTAAATACTTTCGGGCTTTGGAAACATTGTACTTTACGCCGTCCCCGTTTATAAGCTTTTTACTTAGCTCAAGCATTGCGTCAACATCGCCCGAGTCGGCGCGGGTTTTAAGCGTTTTAATTGCGTAGTCCATATTACAGCACGTACTTCTTTAAATCTCTGTCGCCCGTGATATTTTCAAGGTGCTCTTCAACGTACTTCGCGTTGATTTCCACCTGAACTACGGGATAGTCGTTGCCGCCCGCGTTGTAGGAAATGTCTTCCAAAAGCCTTTCCATAACAGTGTGAAGTCTGCGCGCGCCGATATCTTCGGACGTGGCGTTTACCGCCTCGGAAATTTCCGCAATCTTTTCAATGGCGTCGGAAGTGAAGTGCAAATCGATATTATCCACCGAAAGAAGCGCCGAGTACTGCGTTGTTATGGCGTTCTGGGGCTGAGTTAAGATGTCTATAAAGTCCTGCTTGGTAAGCGAATTTAACGTTACCTGAACAGGGAATCTGCCCTGAAGTTCGGGGATTAAATCTTCCACCTTTGAAACGTGGAAGGCTCCCGCGGCAATGAAAAGTATATAGTCCGTCTTGACGGGACCGTACTTTGTCATTACCGTACAGCCCTCTACGATAGGCAATATGTCTTGCCGAACGCGGTGTAAAAGTCGAGCTTTACGACATTAAACCCCGAACATTCACG
>JAIDSQ010000042.1 GCA_029061155.1 Clostridia bacterium | reverse complement strand
TAAACTTAAATTTGACATGTCATACTCCATTAACCTTTTAGTATTGCAAATGTTTGCTTAGGCATTTTGAGTTTATTGCCCGAAACCGACGGCTGCGCGTCAACCGACAGAGTTGCCGCAAGCTTCAAGCCCGAGCCTATCTCGGACAGATCGAGCATTGCCGTCTCATCGTGAGATACGTTCATTACTATATAAATCGTATCGTCACCGCTGCCTTTTTTGACCGCCGCCACCGTACCGTCGTCAGACAGGTACACGCTCTCAGCATAGCTACGCGCAATCTGCGGGTAGGCCCTGCGCAGAGCGTTGGCGCGCTTGATATAATTGAGTACCGAACCGCTGTCCTTGATGTTCTTGTCTACCGTGCCGAGCTTGTATTTTTCACTGTCATCCGCCGCAGTGGAGCCTGCGACGGGCTTGCATCTGTAATCATCGTCAAAGGGCATTGGTTGCCGCCTGTCCTCGTCGCGGAAATCTTGGGAACTGGCTTTTTTATAGACATTCATACCGAGCTCGTCGCCGTAGTACCAGAAAGTACTGCCGCAGCACATCGCCATGAGTCCGTACCCCATTTTGATATTATTCACGTCGCTCGCGCCCTGCAAGATACCCCATGCTCTGGGAGTGTCGTGGTTGGCCACGAACAGTGCGGGCATTCCGCCTGCTACGTCGCGCTTGTTGTCCGCGTCTATGTTGGACAAATAAAACGCCTTTTCCAATCTGACGCTGTATGAAAGCGTGCCGTTACCCGAATAACCGTGTTGGAAAGCAAAGAAGCTATCCACGCCCGATTCCTGATACGTGCGGTTTTCCGCAACGTTGCCCCATGCGCCCTCGCCGACGATATAGCAATCTTTTTTGATTGATTTAGCGGTATTATTGAGCCAGGTCAGAAACTCCTTGTTTTTGGTGTTGTTGCCTGTAAAATAGCTTGTAACCGCGTCCAATCTGAACCCGTCGACATTGTGGTCTTCAAGCCAAAAGCGCATTACCTCTTTCAGGTCGTTTGCGAGGTAGCCGTCCGGCTCGTCGAGTACGCTCTGCAAGTTCAAATCGGGCATACCCGACCAAAATTGGCATTCGTACATCCAGCTATTGTCGTAATCTTCCCAGCCCGACGGCTTGGACGAAGACTTACGCTCGAAGTTATAGTAGTTATAGTATTGGTCCTGCGGGCGGTTACGCACGTGAGCGGCGTAACAGCTCTCGAACCATTCGTGTTTGTCTGATGTGTGATTGAAAACAAGATCCAGCAAAACGGTCATACCGCGCTTGTGGCACTCCTCCACTAACTTGTCGTAGTCGTCCATTGTGCCGAATTGCGAATCAATCGATTTATAGTCGACTACGTCGTATTTGTGGTAGGTTGTGGACTTATGCACGGGCGTGAGCCAAATACCGTCGAAATTCATATTGTCGATATAGTCGAGCTTTTGAATTATGCCGTTTATATCGCCTATGCCGTCGCCGTTGGAATCAGCAAACGAATAGGGAAAAATCTGATAGTATGTGCGGTAGTTGTCCTCAGTTTTGGGAACGTCGGTTATCTCCTCGCCATTTTTGTTACAGGAGCACAATAGCGGGATTGCGCACACCGCCGCAAGGAGCGAGCAAATTATTCGTGAAAATCTTTTCTTTGCCATATCTTAACCCTTTACGGAGCCTCCCGTAATGCCGCTTACGTAGTAACGCTGCATGAAGAAGAACAAAACTATCGGCAAAATCGAAACTAAGACGCCGCCTGCGCAGAAATGAGTGAAGTGATCGGTCATTTTCTGGTTGCTGTCTATCATCTGGTACAGACCTATAGCAACCGTCTGGAACTCGGAGCCGCCGCGACCGACGATGTAGTTAGCCATCATATAGTCGCCCCAAGGTGCAACGAAAGCGCCGAGAAGAGTCTGAATGATTATAGGCTTTGAAAGCGGTAAAATGATTGAAAAGAATATCTTGCTGCGCGACGCGCCGTCTATCATTGCCGCCTCGTCAAGCGATTTGGGAATGGTATCGAAGAAACCCTTTGATACGTAGTAACCCATCATCGAGCCCGAAACGTAGACGAGCATTAGCCCGACTATCGACATGTTCGTGCCGATAAGTCCCATTGCGTTGAGAATGTAGTAGATACAAATCATTCCCAGGAAACCGGGGAACATACC
Organism: Clostridia bacterium; assembly: GCA_029061155.1. GTDB lineage: Bacteria > Bacillota > Clostridia > Christensenellales > Borkfalkiaceae > Coproplasma. Next base: position 1,101 of record JAIDSQ010000042.1, on the reverse strand, counting down.
CAAAATAAGCATGAACTTCATTAAGCCCTGACGGCCCTTGAAACGCATACGCGAAAGCGCGTACGCCGTCAAAAGCGTTATCAAGGTGTTGATTAACGACACGACAATGGCGATAAGCAACGTATTGATATACCAGGATATAAAATTAGATTTGGGGTCGGAAAGCAGCCAGATATAGTTGTCGAGCGACCATTGTTTGGGGAAGAGATAAGATACTATCGCCGTGCTTTCGCCGCGAAGCGAGGTTACTATCAAATACAAAAACGGGAACAGCCACACGATACTGATAATTGCCAAAAACACGTATATGCACACATCGACAATCGTGCGTTTCGCGCTTTTGCGGGTTGTTTTAAAATATCTCATTGGAAGTCCTCCTCGTTCTTCACAGAACCTATTCGCGAATATACAAACAGCGAGAAGAACGCAACTACCACGAATATCAAAATACCAAGAACGGATGCCATGTCGTACTGCGAACTGTCGACGGTCAGCTTATACAGCCATGTAATAAGCAGGTCGACGTCGCCTGCGGACATCGCAAGCTTCGAGTTCATAGTGCCCGATTGTCCGCCCGTCAACAGGAATATGATATTGAAGTTGTTGATATTGCCCACGAACGTGGTAATGAGCGAGGGTCCTAAAACGAACATCATATACGGCAAAGTGATTTTGCTGAACATTTTGACGGGGTTCGCACCGTCGATTTTTGCCGCCTCGTACAAATCGTCGGGAATGTTCATTAAAATACCGGTACAGGTAAGAACCGTGAACGGAACGCCGACCCATATATTGACCAATATTATAACCAGTTTCGCAAGTCCGGTAGAACTGTTCAGCCATTTGACCGACTCTATGCCGATATAGCCGAGCATGGTGTTTATAATGCCCTCGTTGCGGAACATTTTCGATACGAGCAGCAGCGAAATGAACTGCGGAACGGCGATAACGGTTACAAGACAGGTACGCCAGAATTTTTTGAGTTTGATGCTCTTTTTGTTGATTATTAGCGCCAGAATCATACCAAGGAACAGGTTACTTACAGTGGCGATAACCGCCCATTCGAGAGTCCAGCCCAAGATATACCAGAAAGTATAGCTC
>JAIDSQ010000041.1 GCA_029061155.1 Clostridia bacterium | reverse complement strand
AAATAATATTAACGATAATTTTATTATAGAGGTAAAAATGGAAGAAGGAAACAAGCATTGTTACAGTTGCAGATATTACAAACCGTACTATACAAAGGGATACATTAAGTTTGACAGATGCGATATCGGACTTTGTACAAGGAAGGAAGAAACGGTTGAAAAACATAAGATTTGCGAAAATTATTATAGAATGTATAACATACGCTTAAATCGAAGGCAAGCGGCATTGTCGGCGATAGCCGAACATATAAACGTTTTGGCAGAACTAAAACAGGTTTTGGAAGAGGATGATGCAGAGGCGATAAAAGAACTGTTTTTAGAATTTAAAAACCGCAAGAGGTAAAAAAAGACCTTGCAAACGCAAGGTCTTTAATTTTTACCGTTTGATGATTGATTAGTCAATCAAAAGATTTGTAATTAAGATACGTGGATGCAACGTCACGTTGCTTAGGCAAGCAGGTTGACTTTGTTTTTGATTATATATCTTACGAGGAAGTAACAGCCTACAGCGACGCCCGCGTCAAATACAATCTGTACCCACATAGCAAGGTGATAGGAAATTTCCATCATCTTTTCGTTTATGTCCGCAATGATAGTGGTGGAGAGTATCTCCCATACGAACATTAAGCCTACGTAAAGCAAAATGGAAATTGCCTTGCGGTTCTTGACTGTAAACATCTGACCTATGCACATAATCGCATAGAATACGAGGAACGACATAGGTACGGAGATTATTACGACAAGGACAAGCTCGACAAAGAACATCGGTTCTGAACTTATATACTGCCTTATTATTTCGCCCATCGTTGCAAACGCATCAAATATCGCGTCAAGAGCTTCCTGGGGTAATCCCAAAAAGAATATGCATGCAGAAAGCAAACATACGATTATGCTTGCAAACATTACGGCTATTGCCGAAATAAGTTTAGACCATATAAGCTGGTCGGGCGTGATGGGAAGGGAAAGAGTAAGATATCCCGTCGGCGTAAACAGCGACTGATAGAAACTGTATATTCCGAACAGGTAACCAATAGCAAGCGTTGCCATCAAAAATATGATGTAGAAAAAAAGCAATACTATAGCAACTTCCAGACTTGTTGTTTCAAACATAATTCTTGCAAGAATCGCCAAAAGCACCATTATAAGCGCGGGTATTGCGGCAATGCGCAAAGTGCTGTGCAGTTCGTGTTTAATAAGCTTGCCTACCATTTGAACACCTCCCTGAAAACTTCGTCAAGCGATTTGCCTTCTTTTTCCCTGACCTCGGCAACGGGCGCGTCAAGCGCTATCCTTCCGCGGTTTAAAAATATTGCGTGTGTCAGAATCGGTTCAATATCCGCGATAAGGTGCGTGCAGAGGAAAATGGTGGAGCCTTCCGCGCGGTTGTTCATAACAGTGTCGAGGATAAAATCTCTCGCGGCAGGGTCAACGCCCGCAATGGGTTCGTCCAGAATATACAACTGCGCGTCGCGCGACATTGTAAGAATAAGCCCCAGCTTTTCCTTAGTGCCCTTGGAAAGCGACTTGATTTTCTGCTTTTTGAAAATCTGCAATCTGTTCAAAAGCGCGTCACACTTTTCCATGTTGAAGTCCTTGAAAAAGTCTGCGTAATATTTAACCTGCTGATCTACCGTCATCCAGTTGATGAGGTAGTTTGCGTCAGGCAGGTACGCCGTAATACTTTTTGTTTCTGCGCCCGCAACCTTGCCGTCAATTAAAAGCTTGCCTTCGTTAGGCTGCAACATACCCATTGCAAGCTTGATAAGAGTGGACTTTCCGCTTGCGTTGGGACCGAGCAAGCCTACGACTCCGCCGGGCTTTACTTTAAACGAAACGTTGTCAAGCGCGGGAATATTGCCGTAGCTTTTTGAAACGTTTTCACATTCAAATATGTATTCTCCCATAAGTTTTCTCCTTTTAAATATTTAAAGCTATTATACTACGCCAAATTGTCAAAATCAATGATTTTTCATAAAAAAATCAGCCCGATTATTAGCATCGGGCTGAACTCTTATTATAAGTTTACGTCCGTCTGGAGAAGAAGTGCGTTTAAAAGCGTGTAGAATTTCTGAAGGTGCTGAACGGGGCGTCCGGGGAAATACTTTTCAATATAATCGAGGTAGTCGTTCGCGGTGTTCATAAGCATGCCCACAAGGTACGTTTCGCCGTAGCCGTCGTATTCTTCGTAAGGTCCAGGGATTTCCCAGTTGGTCGCCTCAAAGTAAACGTACATAATTCCCCTTTCCTTAAATCCTACGTGGTCGCTCCAGTCGCCCGTGGAGGGGGAGGCGTAATCGGGTGCTTCATATCCAGGTGCAGGTTGAGCGTAAGTCCAGGGGTTTTTCTTGAATTCAAGCCCGAGTTCTTTTGCAACAGCCATTGCGTTGTCAAACGCTCCGGTTTTGCTTACCGTCTGAGTTTCGTCGTCCTGAACACCGCCGTAGAGATACGTATAGTCACCGCAGATAAGCGAGTCCATATTAATCATATACAGAGTTTTTGCAACTTCCTCGTCGGTCATTGCGTTTGCGTAGGTAGTGGAGCCGTGACAGCCGTATTCCTCAGCCGTGAAGAACACAAACACTATGGTGTTGGGCGTTTCTACGTTGGCAAGCTTTTCAGCCATAGTAAGCGCAAGCGAAACTCCCGAACCGTTGTCGCCCGTGCCGTCGCCGTCGTAGTGCGCGCCGACTATAATCTGCTTGTCGCTCTTGCCCTGTTTTTTGACAATTATATTATTGGAAGTGATTGTTGTGAGCGCGTGGGTTGCCTCGTCTTTGCTTTCAACTTCTACGTAATTGCGCCCTTCGCGCTTGTAATATGTATCTACTTCGCACTTGGAAACTGCGTTGTCAAGCGTATCAATCGTTATGCGCCTTTGGAACGAAACAGGCTGAGTTTCTACGGTATAACCCGCGTTCATAAGTGTGAACGTTATCCATTTCTGCGCGTATGTAAACTGCTCGCCCGCAATACAGTCGCGGTCTTTTACGGTTTTGTCCATATACTTGATTTTGTCGTAGCAGATCTGAACGTAGTCCGTTTCTTCGGGTTTGTTAAGCTGTTCTTTAAGTTCGGTCAGTTGATCCAGCGTCTCCTGAAGTTGTGACTGAGTATTAAGGAGTTGGCTTTGCGTTTCTTCAAGCTGCGCCTGAAC
>JAIDSQ010000040.1 GCA_029061155.1 Clostridia bacterium | reverse complement strand
GCTCTGGACTTATGGCAAACCGACCGCCTGTCGACCTTGACGGCGAAATAATGAATGGATGTTATGCACACGCGCAAAAGTACGGACTTACCGTAGTTTTGGATATAGGCAGACCGCGCAATCCGTGTTGGCAGGTAAATGCTCTTTCAAATGCCATTAAAAAATATCCTGAGGTTACTTTCGTTATTTGTCATCTGCTTGCCCCGCAGAGGGATGACGTCGAGCTTTTAAAAAAATCGCTTGACAGCCTTGTGATGCCTAACGTTTATTTTGATATTGCGTCACTGGCGTCAAACCAAAAACCTGAAAGTTACCCTTACCCGACCGCGGTTGAGCATTTAAGGAATGCTAAGTCGGTTGTCGGCGCAGACAAGCTTATGTTCGGCACTGATATGCCTTGTGCGCTTGCAAGGGATAGCTATAAACATTTATGTGATTATATTATAAATTCGGGCGTGTTTACCGCAGACGAACTTGAAGACGTTTTCTACAACACTGCAAATAAAGTATTCTTTAATATATAATCTCTGCTTATATCTAAGATAAGAAATTGTGATATAAGTAGGTGTTTCTAAAATTTGATATAATCATATGTCTATGGTATAATTTAGAAAACGATATTTAATACGTAAAGGAGTTACTATGAGTTATGTAGAGAAGGTTCTTGAGAACCTTAAAAAGCAAAATCCCAACGAACCGGAATTTCATCAGGCGGCAACCGAAATATTGACAACGCTCGCGCCTGTTGTAGAAAAACACCCCGAGTATGAAACCGCGGGACTTTTGGAAAGATTCGTTGAACCTGAGAGAGCAATTATGTTTCGTGTGCCCTGGGTTGACGACAGCGGAAAAGTTCAGGTTAACAAGGGCTACAGAGTTCAGTTTAACAGTGCAATAGGTCCCTATAAAGGCGGTCTTAGATTTCACCCTTCAGTAAACCTTTCCATAATCAAATTCTTAGGACTTGAGCAAATTCTTAAAAACAGCCTTACAGGTTTGCCTATTGGTGGTGGCAAGGGCGGTTCGGACTTCGACCCTAAGGGTAAGTCCGACAGAGAAGTAATGGCGTTCTGCCAAAGTTTTATGACGGAATTGTATCGTCATATAGGTGCAGATACCGACGTTCCTGCAGGTGATATAGGCGTAGGCGGAAGAGAGATAGGTTATCTTTTCGGACAGTATAAAAGAATTCGTGACGAACATGTGGGCGTACTTACAGGTAGGGGCCTTACTTATGGCGGAAGTCTTGTGAGAACCGAGGCGACCGGTTATGGGCTTGTTTACATCACAGAGGAAGCGCTTAAAGCCCGCGGCGACAGCTTTAAAGGTAAGACGGTAATTATATCTGGATCTGGAAATGTAGCAATTTATGCTTGTCAGAAAGCTCAAAGTCTCGGCGCAAAAGTTGTGGCTATGTACGATTCCAACGGTTATGTTTATGACCCTAACGGAATACAGATTGAAGTTGTGAAAGACATTAAAGAAGCTAAACGCGGAAGAATTAAGGAATATGCAGAAAGAGTAAAAGGTGCAACATATAAAGAAGGTTGCAAGGGTATTTGGTCTATTCCATGTGATATTGCTTTGCCGTGCGCAACACAGAATGAGATAGACGTTGAGTCAGCTAAAACGCTTGTCAAAAACGGAGTTAAGTATGTTGCGGAAGGCGCAAATATGCCTTCGACCTTGGAGGCGATAGAAGTGTTCCAAAAAAGCGGAGTTGTATTCCTTCCTGCAAAAGCAGCTAATGCCGGAGGTGTTGCGACGTCGGCGCTTGAAATGGCTCAGTCGTCGGGAAGAATGTTCTGGTCGTTTGAAGAGGTGGATAAAAAGCTTAAAGATATTATGGTTAATATCTATCACAATATTGATAATGCATCTAAGGAATACGGCTATGAAGGTAATTACGTAATGGGTGCAAACATTGCAGGTTTCATAAAAGTGGCAACGGCAATGATGGCACATGGCATAGTTTAAAATTAATTGTTGAAAAAGCGGAGGAGTTCATTCTCCGCTTTTTTTGTTGACTATATCTTTGTTTAATGGTAAAATTATTTTAGTCGCAAATTATGCATTATATTATAAATTTAATGCTTTTAAGTTGATTTTTTAACTTAATTTAGTACTATGTCAGGCATAATATGTCAATTTACAGCGAGGGGGATTCAAAATGTGGGATATTTTATTAACATCTGTCAATGCGGTCGTACCGATAATTCTATTGATACTGCTTGGGTATCTGTTAAAAAAATATAAATTTCTCAGCAAAGAATTTATTAAAATAGGTAATAAGTTTGTATTCAAAGTATGCTTGCCTTGCATGTTGTTTATAAATATTTACGACAACATTGAAAGTTTTACAGATATAGTTAAAATATGGGATGTAGTTATATATTCTGTTATTATAATCTGCGTTATATTTGGACTTGGACTTTTGACTGCAATACTGACAACAAAACGTAAAGACAGGCGGGGTGTTATTTTGCAGTGTTCGTTCAGGAGCAATTTCGCAATTATCGGACTAACACTTGTTGAGCGCCTTGGCGGAGATAGTGGTATTGCGGGAATTGTTTCCGCATTTTCAATTCCCGTATTCAATATTCTTGCCGTAATTGCATTAACCGTTTTTTCTGATAAGGAAGAAGAAACTATCGAGCAATTTCACGAGGAATTTGATGGAACCGAAATTTCTCAGGGCGTTAAAACTGTTGAGTCAAAGCACAGTATTAAAAATGTGTTGCTTAACATTGTAAAAAATCCTCTGATAATAGGTGTTGCTCTTGGCTTATTGTTTGTAGGAATACGCGACATTGAACGCGTTTGTTGTGGCGGTGAAGTGGTTTTCAGACTTGATACTCAGCTTAAATTTGCATATACGGCATTAGAGGATTTAAAGAAAATTGCTTCACCTTTAGCGTTAATTGTGCTTGGTGGTCAATTCGAGTTTTCTGTTGTCAAGGGTATGACAAAAGAAATAATCGTTGGAACAGTTTGGCGTACCGTAATTGCTCCGCTTATGGGAATAGGGGTTGCAGTGCTTTTAAGCAGTTATACTAATTTGTTTACTTTCGGCGCCGAAACTTATCCTACTTTAATAGCGCTATTCGGTTCGCCTGTCGCGGTGTCAAGCGCTATAATGGCTGGTGAAATGAATAACGATGAACAACTCGCTACTCAGCTTGTTGTATGGACAAGTATATGTTCGATAGCGACAATATTCATTATGGTATTTATATTGATGGCAAGCGGTTTGCTGGTGGTATAGTATGAAAATTCTTTCTGTAACCCTGTTTAGCGCTACGTTTGAAATTGACTCAGCCACACCGTTTTACAGTGATGATAAATTTGAAATTGTTTTAAATGATAAAGTTATAAGAGAAGAAAAGCGGAATGTTTTCTCGCTTTTTTCACTCGAGCCGAATACTGAATATATACTTAGTGTTTGTAACCAAACATTAAATTTTAAAACAGCAAGTTATTCCAAAAAATTTAATGTTAAAAGATTTAATGCGGCAGGTGACGGAGTTACTGACGATACGGCGGCGTTTGTTTCTTCTGTAGCTTGCTTGCCTGACGGCGGAGTACTATATATTCCTAAGGGATTATACTTACTTAAACCGATTTTTCTTAAAAGTAATATTACCTTGTATCTTGAAAAGGGTGCGGTACTTAAAGGTAGCCGTGAGAGAAGTGATTACCCTGTATTACCGGGTTTAGAAGATGATGTGAACCTGGGAACGTGGCAGGGCGAAGAGGACGACTGTTTTGCATCTTTAATTACGGCTATTAATTGCCATAATATTATAATTGCTGGTGAAGGGTGTATCGATTGCGGTGCGACCGAAGGCGACTGGTATAAAGATCACAGAATCCGCCGTATTGCTTGGCGTCCGCGCGGAATTTTTATGAATAGGTGCAAAAATGTGCTTATTCAAGGCGTGACAGTAAAAAATACGCCGTCCTGGAACATTCATCCTTATTTTTGTGAGGATGTGAAACTGCATGATTTGTACTTAGAAAACATCCCGACAATGCCGACGACCGACGGAATAGATCCCGATTGCTGTGACGGCGTAGAAATAATTGGTGTAAAAATTTCTGTCGGTGATGATTGTATTGCGCTTAAATCGGGAACAATTGAATTAGCGAAAAAATATAAAATGCCGTGTAAAAATGTTGTTGTGCGAAATTGTCTTATGTGCCAAGGTCACGGCGGAGTTGTTTTAGGGAGCGAAATTTCAGGCGGAATACAAAATGTCTGCGTCACTAAATGTCTATTTGACTGCACGGACAGAGGTTTTCGCATTAAAACCAGACGTGGCAGAGGCGCAATAGGTGAGTGCGGTAATATTACGTTTTCCGACATTGTCATGAAAAATGTAAAGGTTCCGTTCGTTATAAATATGTATTACAATATGGGTGACAACAGCGGGCATACTGAATACGTTTGGACTACGGATAAATTGCCATTTGACGACAGAACGCCGGTTGTAGGCAGTTTTGTGTTTGAAAATATAGTCTGCATAGATGTTGAATACTGTGCCGGCGCGTTTTACGGGTTACCCGAATCTCCTATAGAAAGCGTTAAATTTAAAGACGTTTCTTTCAGATTTAAAACTGATGCAGGTTGCGGTTATCCTGATATGCGTGAAAAAAATGTTGCAGCCACGAAGCAGGGGCTTGATTTTCATTTTGTAAAGAACGTTGAACTAAATAGTGTTGTTATGGAAGGACAGGACGGACAAAGCGTTTTGATTGAAGAAGTACAAAATTTAAAAACTTATAAAACGGAGTGAAAAATGCATAAAATATTTGATTGGCTTATAAACGTAGGCGTTGACGATTTTCAGGTTGATTTATTTGAAGGAATGTATAAAGTTCCTAATGGTATTGCATACAATTCGTATTTGATTAAAGACGAAAAAGTTGCCGTATTAGACAGTGTGGACGCAAATTTTGGTAGTGAGTGGCTTGAGAATATTGAGAAAAGCCTGAACGGCAGGTTGCCTGATTATATGGTAGTTCTACATATGGAGCCTGACCATTCCGCTAATATTGCGAAATTTACCGAGAAATATCCGATGGTTAAAATCGTAGGTAATTCAAAAACTTTTGTGTTGCTGGAAGAATATTTCGGTAAGGATTACGTTGATAATAGAGTGTTGATAAACGACGGTGATACACTTTCGCTCGGTGAACATACTCTGCAATTTGTATTCGCGCCCATGGTTCACTGGCCTGAAGTTATGGTTGCTTATGAACATAAAAACAAAGTATTGTTTTCTGCCGACGCTTTCGGTAAATTCGGTTCGTATGACGCAAAAGAAGAATGGGACGACGAGGCGAGAAGGTATTATATAGGTATTGTCGGAAAATACGGTATGCAGGTTCAATCACTTTTGAAAAAACTGTCGGGCATAGAAGTGAATTGTATATGCCCCTTGCACGGCTATGTCTTAACTGAAAATCTCGGGTACTATATTTCTTTATATGATAAATGGTCAAGCTATACCGCAGAGGAAAATGGTACTTTAATAGCTTATACGTCTGTCTACGGACATACAAAAAAGGCGGTGCAGTTACTTGCCGATATGCTTAAGGAACAGGGAGAAACTGTTGTAGTTTACGATCTCGCAAGAAGTGATATGTCATTGTGTGTGAGTGAGGCTTTTAAGTACAGCAAGCTGGTTCTTGCAACAACAACGTATAACGGTGATATTTTCCCGAATATGAGAGAGTTTATAGACTGTCTTACTGAAAGGAATTATCAAAAACGAACTGTAGCATTCATTGAAAACGGTAGTTGGGCACCCGTTGCCGCCAATAAAATGAAAACTAAATTTGAAAAGAGTAAGAACTTAACTTTTACCGATACTACGGTAAAGATACGTTCAGCGCTCAATAATGAAAGTTTGTCACAGCTTAAAGCATTGGCTGAGGAGTTGTGTAAAATAAATTAAGAGGTAAAAATGAAAATTGTAAATTTTATCTTCGATATCTTCAACGTATTTACCAAAGCTAAACAAATAAGACAGGATGGTGAAAGGCGTGAAAAATCGGTAATGTTTGCAATTTCTTCAATTGTCTATTCTCTTATTGCCGTTGCGGCTGTGTTATTAGGTTCGTTTTTAATGTCGGTACAAGACGGAGCAGGTATTCTCATAATTTTTGTTGTGGTTATTGTCATAGGGTTTTTTGCCGGAGCAATAGTAACATTTATAGGTGCTTTGCTGCGGGTAATTGCACAGTTTACACTAAATTTAAAACCTATGACATGGATAGCGTTGGTTGTTTTATTGCTTGCCGCGTTGGTTTCGGTCATAATAATTCTCAATTTTAATTATTAAGTGATTTATAAAAGCAGGTCGTTTGGACCTGCTTTTTAAATTTGCTTGACAATTAAAATTATTTGCATTATAATTTAAAACAGATGTTGCAAAACATCAGTTTTAATAAAAGGAGATTACTATGCCACCAAAACCAAAATTCAGTAAAGAGCAGATAGTGCAAACAGCTTTTGAAATAGTGACAGAAAGCGGAATTGACGCATTGACGGCGCGTTCGCTCGGTGAAAAACTCGGCAGTTCGGCGCGTCCTATTTTTACTGTGTTTAAAAGTATGGACGAAGTTCAGAGAGAGGTAATTGCCTCTGCCGAAAGCTTATATGATAGCTATGTCGAAGAAGGATTGAAAGAAGATATAGCCTTTAAGGGTGTCGGAAAAGCTTATATTCGTTTTGCCGTTGAACAGCCTAAACTTTTTCAACTACTTTTTATGCGTGAGCAGAATAAAGTTTACGGCGTTAATGAAGTGTTGGGGGCTATTGACCACAACAAAAATGCAATTCTGCAATCTATAGAAGAAGGGTATCATTTGCCTAAAGACACGGCGATGAAATTATATCAGCATCTCTGGATTTATTCTCACGGTATAGCAACTCTTCTTGCAACAAATGTCTGCAAATTCTCAGGACAGGAAGTTTCGGATATGTTAACGGAGGTTTTTGTCGGAGTATTCAAAAAAATTTTAAGTGAGGTAAAAAAATGATTATTGCTGAAAATATCTTCAAATCATATAAAAACGGGACAGTAAAAGTTTTAAACGGGATATCCCTAAATATAAATGACGGTGAATTTGTAGTTATTACAGGTGCGTCAGGTTCAGGTAAATCAACACTGATGAGTGTTTTATCAGGATTGGAACGGGCAGACAGCGGTAAGGTAATATACGACGATATCCGCATCAGTTCGTTGACTGATAAAGAATTGACGGAATTCAGAAGAAAAGAAGTCGGTTTTATATTTCAGCAATATTATCTCTTATCGCACTTAAGCGTAGATAAAAACGTGAGAATGGGCGCGGACCTTGCCAAAAATTCCGATTACCGCAAAATTATAGAAGAAGTAGGGCTTTCAGATAAAATGAAGAGTAAGCCTTATGAACTTTCGGGAGGAGAGCAACAGCGCGTATGTATAGCTCGCGCACTTGCTAAAAATCCTAATGTACTTTTTCTTGACGAACCGACGGGCGCTCTTGACGAGAAAACGGGTAGAAACGTTTTAGATTACATATCTAAATTACATAAAGAAAAGAAGTTTACAATGGTTATGGTTACGCACAATCTGAATATTGCGGATATGGCGGATAGGGTAATTAATATGAACAGCGGCTTAATTGTAAATTGCTATGAAAATAATGCGCCTAAAACCGCTTATGAAATAGGGTGGTAAGTATGATTGTAAGTTTAAAGGACAGTTTGAAACTTGTAGGTATTACAGTAATAATATTTTGCGCCGTATTTGTAAATACTTTCTTTTTGAATTTTTTAATTGATATAAAAAATATCGAGCATCTGATTGTCGGACCGGAATTAACAGCACTTTACAATGCTCAAATTGCAACGGCGAAGTTAAGTTGTATTCTTAGCGGAGTGTTTCTTTCGCTAATAGCAGTGGTAATGATATTTTTCTATATTAAGCTTTACATCGATAATCATAAAAGCCAGTTAGGAATACTTAAAGCAATGGGGTATTCAAATTTCAAAATTGCATTGAGCTTTTATGTGTTTGGATTAAGCGTTTTGCTGGGGACGGTTCTTGGTTTTGGCGCAGGTTATTCAATTATGCCTCAGGTTTATAATAGTATGGTTATTACTGGTTTACCTGAAATAGAAATTCATTTTCACATAATTTTGCCCATAATGCTCATAGTTTCACCTTCGTTATTGTTCTCGGTATTATCTTGTCTTTATGCATATTTTGCCCTTAAAAGACCCGTGCTTGAGATGTTGCGAGATAAGGCGGAAAATCATAAGAAAATCAAGAAAAGTCGTAAAGAGAAGGATAGACCGTTCATTCTTGAAATGTGTTTTAAAACATTATCTGCAAAAAAATCGATAGCGTTTTTAATTGCATTCGCCGGTTTTTGCGTTTCGGCAATGGTGCAGATGGGGCTATCTATGTCGGATCTTGCTCCAGGAAACATGGCTGCGATAATATTAATTATGGGGTTAGTACTTGCACTTACAACTTTGCTTATGACAATAACTTCACTTATGAACGGAAACGCCAAAAATATTTCGATAATGAAAGCTTTCGGTTATTCTGTCAGAGAATGTTTTGTTTCAGTACTTGCAATCTATCAGATTTTTGCCTTAATAGGGTTTGCTGTGGGTACTGTTTATCAGCATGTTTTATTAAGTCTTGTAATTACTTTGCTTTATAAAGATATAGGCAATATGCCCGAATATAGTTTCAATTTTGGTATATTCTTTATTGTTTTAGCTGTTTTCATAGTACTATATGAGACATTAATGGGTTGTGGATGATTAAAATTTATTAAATAAGATTTAAAGAAGTAATTGCAA
>JAIDSQ010000004.1 GCA_029061155.1 Clostridia bacterium | reverse complement strand
GTCTGAAACTATTGTTTACAACTATTTTGTACAACTAAATTAAATAAATTAATAAAAATTTACTTTTGCGCGTTTTTTGTGTTTTCTGCGGTTTCAACCGCCGCATAAAAAAGTAGTTTTAAACAGAAAAATGCGGCATAATGCATTTTTATGTCGCAAAATGAGTTTTACAATATTAAAAGCCCGCGCTGTGCGCGGGCTTTTTGCCTGTGTCAACTTGTCAGTTGCATTTACTTTCGTTTTGGGTAGTTTCGTTTAAGGCGCGCTGCCTTAATCTATATCCTTCTTGCCCTTGAATTTTATTATTCCGCATTTAAACAATGCAAATACAACTCCGCCTGCAATTACCAGCGTACCGCCGACAACGCCAAGTGCAATCCATACGGCTGCACTTGATTTGGTTGAAGGCTCTTCCTCCTTGGGGGGTGCGAACGTTACCGCCTCTTCTTCGCTGATAATGTCGCCAAGGTTTCCGAATTTATCATTGCCGGGCTTAATTTCGGACAAGCTGGGCATTTCTTCTTTGCTCGGGGATAACTTTTGCGTTGTATCTTCGTACAGGTTGATCAAACATACCGTCGTGAAGACACCGTCGTTCTTGTTTGTTTCGTGCATAGAATCCATTATTAATTTTACGTACTGTCCGTAGACAGGCTTTTCAAAATGAATGGCGTATAAATCCTCTGCATTCTCAAGGTTGTCACGAGTTCCCGCAAGTGTCCAGTTCTTGCCGTCTTCACTTACGTAAATGGATACTTTTTTTGCAAAGATACTGAAACTACCATTATATTGACGCTGGGAGAATTCCAAAGCCGAAATCCATCTGGGTACTTCTAACTTAATGGTTAAAAATGGATCTACTCTTGGTATAGGCGTATTATCCTTGCCTTTTGTAGACAATTTAATATTTATCTCATAGTCGGTATGCCAGTAAGTTTTGGCGTTTCCGTCAATTGCGTTTATAGCATAGTTCGGGCGTTTTGCATCTTGCGATTGCGTGGAAAATTCTTCTATCGACAAGTAGTTTACACTGATATACTTTCTTTCGTCGGTATCCTTATCGGCAGTAAACGTAAATATTCTTCCGTCGCTCGCCGGTTTATTGGCGGCACCCTTTAATCTGACTTCGATTGAAGTATCACCGGAGCAGTCGGGTGATGCGTTCGCATAAGAAATCCAACCCGTTGTGGACGTATAATTACCGTCTTCGTCGGCTTTGACATAGCGCCATTCATAAGTACCGTCTACACCGATTACTCTGTTTTCCCAGTCGTTGGCATACAGCGTATCGGGCATAGTGGGCTTTGCCCCCACGCTTATTTTATACGCGTTTGCTTCCGAGGCACCTACTATATAAACGTAAATGCCGTTCTCCGCCGAAATGCTGGACAATTCTTTTTCGGATAACTGATAGGCGTGTTTATCGCCTTCGTGGAAGGTAACTTCATTCCAGGTTTTCTTGCCGTCTATACTGTATTTCCATGTGAACGAACCGTCGCTGTAAGTATCAGCCCAAACGATACAACCCGCGTTCTCACCGTCGAACGAGAATTCTGCGACCGACATATCAGAAGCACCAATGAGCCAGTTTACCTTTGACTTTGCGGCACTGCTGCCCTGCGTTTTTGCTTTTTCCAATGCATTCGCTTCAACTGCTTTTATCTGCATCGTGAATGCAGGGTTTGTAAGCACGGCATTTATATCGTCGTCAGTGACGCCCGTAATCTTGTTCGTTTTTGCATCTACGTCGGTGAGCAATCTGAACAAGCAGTGCATGGGAACGGGGTGGTTCCAATACATATCGGCTATGCGCGCCACTAAATTGTTATAATCGGCAACCGTCTTTTTCTTGTTCGCCTTATACGTCATAAGAAGACCGTACCATGCGTCAAGGTTCATTTTTTGCACGCCCAAAGCTTTTTCATACAACTTTTCCTGCGCATCTAAATCGCCCTTATATACCTTTGCAAGCCAACAGTACTCTTCCGCTTTTACGAGATTATCGTAGTCGTTTAAGCACTCCTGTGCAAGGTGGAAATAAACTACCGTACCGCTGGAATTTCTTTGCCATGCGTAGTCGCTACCCCAACCGAGCAAATGCCTTTCGCCCTTTGTTGCCGCAAGCCACCCGCCGACGTCGTTATCGATTTTCCATGAACCCTTACCGTTGGCGTCCTTACTTAAATACAGGATTGCCGCGTGTCCGGGCTGACCGATGACGTGTGCGGGAATACCGCGGGCAGTTCTTATGTTAGTACCGCTCTTTGAAATACCGCCGCACACAGAACCTGTTTTGAACTTGTTATTGAAGTTCATCCAAACCTTTTGAATTTTAGTTTCGCCCTCTTTACTCCACGAAATTTTCATTTCGTAAGGCTCTTCGCCTTCGCCTGCGGGAATGGTGTATTTGGTATCGAACATACCGATTTTCTTACCGGCGTTGTCTTCAACCGTTTTACCGTTTATCGAAACCGTTCTGCCGTCTACTGCAAACAGCTCATTGAAATAGTCATGGTTTTCTGCCGCATAGAATACAGGATTGTTGTAGTTGGGGTCGGTATATCTTACGTAGGAGTGCGGGGTATGTAAACCCGAAGCATTTTGGGGAGCAGCGTTTATTCTCGTCTGAACGTAGTCGTTGAGCCAGATAATCGACTCGTCGTCGATAATGTTACTCATTATGTAACGCATTTCTTCGACTTTTAAGCTGCCGAACATGGTCATCGTTTCGTACTTATCAGTCGCATAAAACCTGTTGGTTTGGTACATATATTTGAAGATTGCGTATCTTCTGAGCGGTTCGGACTTGTTTGTTTCCGTTGAACCCTGCAAGTACGAGCCGATAGGGCCGTCATGCGTCAATGCGACAGAGAACATCATAGTTCTGCACAATTCGCCGAAAGTTCTGTTCGGCATGAATTTGTTGTTTAATAAAGTCTTATCATTTAAATCGTTTTTATAGCTTTTATAAAGCTTTGACAAGACGTTCAGGGAATTGAAGTAATTGCCTTTAAACGGAGCGCCGCCAAGCATAAACTCTCTTAAAGAATCAAGGTCATTCAAAAGCCAGTTAAGCATTACCTTATTGTCTTCGCTTTCGCCCATGAATCTCTTTAAGGCATACTGTCCTACTCTGCTTATAAGCTCTCTCTGTAAAAGAAGAAGTTCAAATTCGGGGTCGTCCAGACTTGCATTGATGCCTTTGGCTTTTATCTGCGTGTCAAACGACTCAACAGGTTTAACGCTTTCACCGTCATCTAAAGAAGTTGTCAGTTTAGCGTCTGCCCATAAGGCTTGGTCCTGCGCGTCAGAGCCGTTTTTGTTAGCAAACAGTCTTATCCACTTTACTCCGGTTACGTCGTATGAAAAATGTATGTAATCCTGATTATAGGCTACGAGTTGAGTTCCGTCAGTCCCTGTCGCAGGCGTGTTGCCCATCGGCTCCGTAGTCCAGTTTTTTCCGTCTTGCGAAAAATCAACGCGGACAAGTATGCCGTCCGATTTAGACGCACCGTTAGCAAGTCCCACATACGCCGAAAAATACTTATAGTCGCTGCTGAACTGACTTATGTCAAAGTATACGACAGAGTTCGCGTGTGCGTATACACCGTATTCAAAATTGTACCATGCGCCTTCAATCTTCGCCTGCACAACTTTGTTGGGTATATTTGCAACTTGTTCCGGTGCCATCCACAATCTGGTATTACCGAGCGAGAATGAGGATGAATCGTGCTTGATACGCGTCCTGTCGGATAAATACAAAGTGTCATTGTTTGAATCTTCTGCCGCAAATGCACTTATACTATCTGCACCCGCAGAGGAAAAGCAAAACTTAATTGCAATGCCGAAAATTAAGCCCATACAGAGCAATAAACTTATTAAAACTGCGGCCGATTGCTTTACTACTTTCTTTCTCAAAAATATGCCTCCTATAAATATTGAATATTAAAATTACATAAAGCATTATATCACAATAATAACAAAAAGACAATAATTCTTTCTGGGGATATAAAGTTTTTTGTTAAATCATATGAATACATTACATTAAAAAAGGAAGACCGAAGTCTTCCTTTTCATTATACTCAATTATTACTTTCTGGGGTTCTTTATGTTTGCTTGTACGACTGTGTTACAAACAGGGTCTATTATTTGGTAGACCTTGGATTGCGTATATTTGCCTGAGCTGCTGCGAGACGCGCGATGGGTACGCGGTAAGGCGAGCACGATACATAGTTAAGCCCGATTGCGTGGCAGAACTCGATTGACGAAGGATCGCCGCCGTGTTCACCGCAGATACCTACGTGGAGTTTCTTGTTTGCGCCCTTGCCGAGCGTAACCGCCATATCCATAAGTTTACCTACGCCGGTCGTGTCAAGACGAGCGAACGGGTCACTTTCGTAAATCTTGTTCAGGTAGTACGCAGGAAGGAATTTGCCGGCATCGTCACGCGAGAAACCGAAAGTCATCTGCGTTAAATCGTTAGTACCGAAACAGAAGAAGTCTGCGTTTTTAGCAATTTCGTCAGCGGTAAGTGCTGCACGGGGAATTTCAATCATGGTGCCGACTTCGTACTTAAGTTTAACGCCCGACTCTTTGATAACCGCGTCAGCAGTTTCAACGACAGTCTTTTTAACGTATGCAAGTTCCTTAACTTCGCCGACAAGGGGAATCATAATTTCAGGAACTACTTTCCAGTCGGGGTGTTTCTTCTGAACGTTGATAGCAGCCTTTATTACTGCCTTGGTCTGCATAACTGCGATTTCGGGATAGGTTACCGTAAGACGGCAGCCGCGGTGTCCCATCATCGGGTTGAACTCGTGCAAATCGGAGATAATCTGCTTAATCTGCTTAACGGTCTTTCCCTGAGCTGCAGCCAAAGCTTTGATATCTTCCTCGTCGGTGGGTACGAACTCGTGAAGAGGGGGATCAAGGAAACGAATGGTTACGGGCTGTCCTTCAAGCGCCTCCATAAGTCCTTCAAAGTCTGCCTGCTGCATAGGCTCTATCTTAGCGAGTGCAGCCTCTCTCTCTTCTACTGTGTCGGAGCAAATCATTTCTCTGAACGCGCCTATTCTTGCGGGGTCGAAGAACATGTGCTCTGTACGGCAAAGACCGATACCCTGTGCGCCGAACGCAGCAGCCTGCTTTGCGTCTGCAGGGGTGTCGGCATTGGTTCTTACGCCGAGTTTCTTGTATTTATCTGCAAGCGCCATTATTCTGCCGAAATAACCCGAATTGGGGTCTGCGGGTACGGTGGGAATAAGGCAGTCGTAAATTTTACCTGTGGAACCGTCAAGCGAGATTTCGTCGCCTTCATTGAATACTTTTCCTGCAAGGGTGAACTTCTTGTTCTCCTCGTCCATTTTGATGTCGCCGCAACCGGATACACAGCAGGTACCCATACCGCGCGCAACAACCGCCGCGTGGGAAGTCTGTCCGCCGCGTACGGTCAGGATACCCTGAGAATACTTCATACCTTCGATATCTTCGGGAGAAGTTTCCAAACGTACGAGAACGACTTTCTTACCCTTCTTTCCTTCGATAACTGCGTCTTCCGCGGTGAATACGATGGAACCTGCCGCCGCACCGGGGGAAGCCGCAATACCCTTGCCGACAACGTTTGCCTTGTCTGCGGCCTTGAGAGCCTTAGGGTCGAACTGGGGATGAAGAAGCATATCCAGAGATTTTGCATCAATCTGCATAAGCGCTTCTTTTTCGGTAATCATTTTTTCATCGATAAGGTCGCATGCGATCTTGATAGCGGCAGCCGCGGTACGTTTGCCGTTACGCGTCTGGAGCATATAAAGCTTGCCCTTTTCGATTGTGAATTCCATATCCTGCATATCGCGGTAGTGCTTTTCAAGAGTGTCACATACCTTTAAGAACTGCTGATATACGTCGGGAAGAACTTTTGCCATCTTAGCGATAGGCATGGGTGTACGAACGCCTGCAACTACGTCTTCGCCCTGAGCGTTCATAAGGAATTCGCCCATAAGTCCCTTTTCGCCGGTTGCGGGGTTACGTGTGAACGCAACGCCTGTACCGCAATCGTCACCCATATTACCGAACGCCATCATCTGAACGTTTACTGCGGTACCCCAGCTGTAAGGGATATCGTGGTCCATACGGTAGATGTTAGCGCGGGGGTTGTCCCACGAACGGAATACGGCTTTAACCGCCTCGAAAAGCTGTTCCTTGGGATCGTCGGGGAAGTCTTTGCCGAGCTGTGCTTTATACTCTGCTTTGAACTGATAAGCAAGGCTCTTTAAGTCGTCTGCGGTAAGGTCTACGTCGTATTCAACGCCCTTTTCTTCCTTCATCTTGTCGATGAGCTTTTCAAAATATTTCTTGCCGACTTCCATAACGACGTCGGAGAACATCTGAATAAATCTTCTGTAGCAGTCCCAAGCCCAGCG
>JAIDSQ010000039.1 GCA_029061155.1 Clostridia bacterium | reverse complement strand
AATAAACTCAAAATGCCTAAGCAAACATTTGCAATACTAAAAGGTTAATGGAGTATGACATGTCAAATTTAAGTTTAAGACATATTTACAAGGTGTATCCTAACGGAGTCAAAGCTGTAAACGACTTCAATATGGAAATAGAGGATAAAGAATTTATCGTGTTCGTAGGCCCGTCCGGTTGCGGCAAATCTACTACGCTGCGTATGATAGCAGGCTTAGAGGATATTACGGCAGGCGAGCTGTATATCGGCGATTCCTTCGTCAACCGCGTCGAACCTAAGGACAGAGATATAGCAATGGTATTCCAGAACTACGCGCTGTACCCGCACATGACCGTGTACGAGAATTTGGCGTTCGGCTTAAAGCTTCGCCACGTACCCCATGCGGAAATTCACAAGCGCGTGCTTTGGGCCGCCAAAATCTTGAAATTGGAAGAATACCTCGAACGCAAGCCCAAAGCCCTCTCCGGCGGACAACGCCAGCGCGTTTCGCTCGGGCGTGCAATCTTGCGTACGCCCAAAGTATTCCTTTTGGACGAGCCGCTAAGCAACCTGGATGCAAAGCTGCGTACCGAAATGCGCGCGGAAATCGCAAAACTACACAACGAAATTCAGACAACGTTCATTTACGTCACGCACGACCAGGTCGAGGCGATGACAATGGGTACTCGTATCGTGGTTATGAGCATGGGCTACGTTCAGCAGATCGACACCCCTCAAAACCTGTACAACTACCCCGAAAACAAATTCGTCGCGGGCTTTATCGGCACGCCGCAAATGAACTTCTTCCTTGCAACCCTCAAACGCGAGGGCGCAAGAGTTACCATTAAATTCGAGGGCGTAGACGGCGCGTTGGATATCCCTTTCCAGAGCCTTTTAAAGGTTCGCCCCGAGTATTTAAACGGAGACAAAAAGGTTATCGTCGGACTGCGCTGCGAGCATATGTCCGTCGACCCCGATGTAGTCAAAGCGTCAAAGAACATCTTAAAGGTCAAGATTTCCCACTTCGAGGAGTTGGGCAACGAAACGCTCATCTACGGCGATTTGGATATGAACGGCGACGGTCTTAGCGACAGCAATACCCGCGTTATCGTCAAACAGTACGGCGGCGAGCACGCCAACAAGATCGGCGATATTATAGACGTTGCGTTCGATATGGAGAAGGCGCACTTCTTCGACAGCGTAACCGAAAAGACTATCGC
>JAIDSQ010000038.1 GCA_029061155.1 Clostridia bacterium | reverse complement strand
GAAAGAAACTCTGCCCAGCGAAGTGTACAAAGCCCTGCGCGCCACAATTGAGGCGGGCAAACAGCTTGACGTTTCGATTGCGGGCACTGTGGCGTCGGCTATGAAAAAGTGGGCGGTATCCAAGGGCGCAACCCATTACACGCACTGGTTCCAACCCCTTACGGGCCTTACGGCGGAAAAACACGACAGTTTCATCGAACCCGAGGGCGACAGGGTAATAATGCGCCTTACGGGCAAAAGCCTGATAATCGGCGAGTCCGATGCGTCAAGCTTTCCTTCGGGCGGTTCGCGTGCAACTTATATGGCGCGCGGTTACACTGCGTGGGACCCCACGTCGCCCGCGTTCGTAAAGGAAGGCACGTTATATATCCCGACAATATTCATATCCTACACGGGCGAAACGCTCGATAAAAAATCGCCCCTCCTGCGTTCGATGACGGCAATAGACAAACAGGCTAAAAGAATTTTGAAACTGTTCGGCATAGAATGCAAAAAGGTCTGCACAACGGTAGGCCCCGAACAGGAATATTTCCTCATTTCCGAAGAGGAGTACGAAAGGCGCAAGGACTTAAAGCTTACGGGCAGAACGCTTTTCGGCGCGCCAGTTTCCCGCGGACAGGAACTCGAAGACCATTATTTCGGAGTAATTAAAGAAAAGGTCGGCGACTTTATGCGCGACCTTGACAAAGAGCTTTGGAGCTACGGCATACTTTCCAAGACAAAGCATAACGAGGTCGCACCCGCCCAGCACGAAATGGCGCCGGTGTTTACCACAACAAACATTGCCGTCGATACCAATATGCTGACTATGGAGCTTATGAAAAAGGTTGCGCACCGCCACGGACTTGCCTGCCTTCTTCACGAAAAACCCTTCAAAGGCATTAACGGCAGCGGCAAACACAACAACTGGTCAATGTCGACGGACACGGGCATTAACCTTTTGGACCCCGGTTCCGCACCCGAACACAACACTCTCTTCAAACTTGTGCTTGCAGCCGTCATAAAGGCTGTGGATGACTATCAGGGCATACTGCGCGCGTCGGTTGCGTCGGCTGCCAACGACCACCGTTTAGGAGCGGACGAGGCGCCCCCCGCAATCATTTCCGTATATCTCGGCGACCAGCTGGGCGCAATCGTGGACAGCATTGTCAAGGGCGAAAACTACGTTGCAGGCAAGACAAAAGAAGGCTCTATAGGCGTTCCCGAAAGTCCCATCTTCCCCAAGGACGCAACGGACAGGAACAGAACTTCGCCCTTTGCTTTCACAGGCAATAAGTTCGAGTTCAGAATGTTGGGCTCGCAAGCCAACGTTTCGGACGCGAATATATGCCTGAATACCATAGTTGCCGACGCGTTCGAGCAGTTCGCAAACGAGCTTGAAGGCAAAAAAGATATTGAAACTTCCGCAAATAAAATAGTCGTAAGAGAGCTTAAAAAGCACTACCGCATAATTTTCAACCACGACGGCTACGGTCCCGAATGGGAGCCCGAGGCGCAAAAGCGCGGACTTTTGAACCACAAAAACACCGCCGATGCCGTGCCCGTGTTCTATGAAGATAAAAACGTTGACGTGTTTGTCAAGCAGGGCGTTTTCAGTAAGGCGGAGGCAGTTGCAAGGGCGGACATCAGGCTTGAAAATTATATCAAGATAATCAATATCGAGGCGCTTACTATGATTGAAATGGCAAAGCGCGATATAATTCCCGCCGTATCGGACTTTATTGCCGAGCTTTGTCAAAACGTTTCTGCAAAGAGGTCGGTAAGCGACGATATTCCCTGCGAAACGGAAAAATCGCTCATTAAAAAGCTTTCTGTATTAAACGACGAAACCAGCCTTGCTGTAAACAAGCTTGAAAGCGACTTAAAACAAATAAACAAAGACGACATTCTCCCCGCGTCGCAGTCCATGGCGCACGTAATTATCCCCGATATGGAGGAGGTAAGACGGCTCGTCGACGAAATGGAAACGTTAACCTCGTCCGACTACTGGCCGTATCCCACGTATTACGACATACTTTATAGTGTAAAATAAATTAATCCCCCGACTTGCAAGTCGGGGTTAATTTCTTTTATTTACACTTGACTATTCTGGCGGATTAAATTATAATATATAATGTTTTTTAAACAATATTTATAGAGGTAAGGAAAATGCTTACAAGTATCTGTGGAATTAACTGGGGCGACGAAGGCAAGGGCAGAATGGTCGATTTGCTTTCAAGCGACTACGACATTGTATGCCGTTATCAGGGCGGTAACAACGCAGGGCACACCGTCATTAACGACAAGGGCAAGTTCGTTTTAAACCTTTTACCTTCGGGAATACTCCGCGAAGGCGTCGTAAACGTAATGGGTCCCGGTATGGTTATCGATATAAAGCACCTCTGCGGTGAAATCGAGCGCTTAAGAGAGGGCGGAATAAAAATTTCTCCCGAAAACCTCAAGATAAGCGACAAAGCCGTAATCACCATGCCCTACAACGTTTTGCAGGACATAATGGAAGAGGACAGACTTACCAAGGCTACGGGCAAGCCCTACGGTTCTACCCGCCGCGGTATCGCGCCCGTTTATGCCGACAAGTATATGAAAAAAGTTTTCCGCATGGGCGAACTTTTAAATACGCAGTTAATGTATAAACGCCTTCCCGACATAGTCGCGTGGAAGAATATGACCATAAAAGCATACGGTTTCGACCCCGTATCCGTTGACGAAATGATTGAGTATTTTGAAACGTACGGCAAACAGCTTGCGCCCTATATAGTAGACACAGGTCTGTATCTCAACGAGGCAAATAAGCAGGGCAAAAACATAATGTTCGAGGCTCAGCTCGGCGCGCTCCGCGATATCGACTTCGGCATAGTTCCCTATACTTCGTCGTCGTCCACGATAGCCGCTTACGCACCCATAGGCGCGGGCGTTCCCAACCTTAAACTCAATAACTCCATAGGCATTATGAAGGCATATTCAAGCTGCGTCGGCGAAGGACCCTTCACCTGCGAATATTTCGGCGACAAGGCTGAAAAGCTCCGCGAACTCGGCGGAGAATACGGTGCGGCAACGGGCAGACCGAGAAGGGTGGGACCTTTCGACGTCGTTGCGTCGCGCTACGGCATACGCTGTCAGGGCGCGGACGAAATCGCGCTTACCAAGCTTGATGTTCTGGACGATTACGAAGAGTTTGAAATCTGCACCCATTACGAGCTTGATGGAAAGATTATAGACGAATTCCCCTTCACAGACGTACTCGACATGTGCAAGCCCGTGTTTGAAAAGGTAAAGGGCTGGCATTGCAGTCTTGCAAAGTGCAGAAAGAAAGAGGATTTACCTAAAGAGGCTTTGGACTATATTCACCTTCTCGAAAAGCTGTGCGACTGTAAGATTAAGTATGTTTCCGTCGGCGCAGAACGTGACGCATATATTGTTCTTTAAGATATTATACAAAAAAAGCGTGACTTAATGTCACGCTTTTTTTTACCATTCCAAGTACATATTTGCGCCGAGATACGTTTCAAATGCAGACTGCACTTCTTTGTATTTTGGCGGGTTCTCAATCTGAATGACGGTGGACTTCTCAGTGCCGTCACTGAAACAAATCGTTATCTTTTGGCTTCCGCCGTCAATTACTATGTCGGGCGATTCATAGCTGTATTTCCAATTATATAAGCCCAAAGATTTGACCTGTGTAATAAATTCCTGCGCTTTTGTTTGGCTGAACATTGTAATCAGTTTGGGGTTGTTGTATTTGTTTCTTTCGGTTTCGTCAAGGTCTTTCAAATCGGACTCCGTCTCTGCCACCCAAGTATCGGTAACGTTGCCCTTCTTAAAATCAAACGTGCGGACGAATGAGCGGGGGAAAGGACCAAAGCCTTCCTGCCAAGACGTTTCTATTTTGGATATTTCCAATTCTACAGGTTTGTAATAACCGCTTTGGTCGGCTTTTTTTACAAGCTCAACAAATTCAGTCTTATATTTGTCCGCCGAAGTATATTCGCGCAAATCGTCAAGGCGGGTCAATACTTTCTTTAAATCCGCCGTGCCCTTGTATTTGGAATTGCGGAGAACAAGTCCGAATTCGGCAACGCAGGATATAAAGTCCAGATCTTCCGAAGAGGGGGAGTCCGTCTTAACTTCATATACGCAGCTTTCGGGAACTTCGCCCTCGCCAGTAACGTCCTTGTATCTGACTTCTATATCCGCAACAGTGCCTTCGACAGCCGCGTCCGCAAGCGAAATTTCATACAGCGCGGAAACGCATAGGTTGCTGCCTATTTCGCCCGTGTCCGTCTGTTCGTTTTCAAATTCGTCCTCTGAAATAAGCTTTGTATCGTAGCCGATAAGCCTGTATTCTGTAACGTTGTCCGTAAAAGTTACACATGCCTTCGCGTCCTTTGCGACAGTCTTTAAGGTTCCGTTAATCTCGTCCACGAAAACCTTTTCGGCTTCGGCTTCGCTGTCTAAATAGGCGTAGTTGCCGTTCCCGCAGGTTGCAAGCGTTTCAAGCATATCGTCGCGCATGTTATTCATGCCAACGCCCAGAACGGAAAGGTAAACTCCGCTTTCAGCCTTGTCCTGAATAAATTCTTTAAGCTCGTCTGTGCTTGAAATTCCCACATTGAAATCACCGTCGGATATAATTACCACGCGGTTGTTTCCGCCTGTGATAAAGTGGCTCTGAGCTATTTTATAGGCGCGTTCCAGTCCGTCGCCTCCGTTGGTTGCCCCCCTTGCAATAAGTCCGTCTATTTTGCTCTTAATTTCGGCTTTGCCTTCTGGGGTACATTCGCCGCCGTCTAAAACGGTCTTAACGCCGCTTGCGTAAGTCACAATCGAAACGACGTCGTTTTCGCCCAACTGCTCCAAAAGAAGGTTGACGCCTTTCTTTGCAAGTCCTAAGCGGTTGTCGCCCGACATGGAACCAGAAACGTCGATTAGGAATACGTAGTTTCCGTTGACTTCGCTCAAATCGTATTCGGTCGTCTTAACGCCGGCAAGCATTAACTTGTTGTTTGCGTTCCAGGGGCAGTCGGCAAGGTAACCGCTTACGCTTACGGACTTTCCTTCCTCGGGTGCGGGGAAGTTGTAGTCAAAATAATTTATAAGCTCTTCTATGCGCACGGAAGTCGGAGAAATTCTACGGTTATTTTCAATCTGACCTCTTACAAGCGAATAAGTCGCGGTATTTCTGTCAAGCGAGAAGTAGGAGGATTTGTTTTCCGAAACATTTGAAAAACCCTGTTCCAGTATATCTTCGTATACGTAATTGTCGCCTGCGCCGCTTGCGTCTTCCATATCCCCTTCGCCGGGCATTCCGACGGAAGGAAGATTCGGCATTGGCGCGCCGTGGTTGCCGTCATATCCCGCGTTGCAGGCAGTAAAACACATACTTGCCGCTGCAAGAACTGCTATTCCAGTAAATAATAACTTTTTCATAATGCACCTCGTTTTTTTATTTACATAACTAAAACGATTTGTTTCAGGCGTTTGTCCCGCGGTTTCAATAATTTTTTACAACAAATTCCAGATATTTTATATAAGCCTGCCTGTCGGAAGAAATTATATCGAAATAATACTTAGCGCCTTTATAAACCGCGCACAGCTTGAACTGCGGTTCGCCGTTGGCGGAAACAGTCTCCGAAACGTAGTATTCAACTCCCTTATAATTCTTCTTTTCGGGATCGGTATAATCCTTTAAGGGAGCGTAAACTTTATCGGGCGCAAACTCTATATAAACCTGCGCGTCGTACCTCGTCAGCGAATACAGCATTTCAACCCTGGCGGAGAAGAGCACAAGCTCGTCGTCAAAGTAATAATTTTTGCAGTCGTACACGCTTGCGTTTTTGGAGTTAGCAAGTTTTTTAATCAGCTTATAATGCGCATTGCCAGGCAAAGCGTAAGCGTCCGCGTCCGCCGTAGTAAGGTTCTCATCATAGTAGTAGAGTGTGGAAGATGAGTAATCGGGGGGAAGGATTTCGGCGGGCGGGTCGTTATCCGAAGGCGCCGAAGGGTCGGAAGGCAAGCCTGTGGCGGGCGGATTGTTATCCGCGGACGGAGGGGTAACCGTCGGTCTGTTCATGACGATAATTACGGATAAGGTCACGACAAGAATACAGCTTGCCATAACCGAAGCAATTTTCAAAAATTTCGGCATAAAGCTGTTTTTTTGCTTGACGTACTTTTTCGCGTCCGCTGTTATGTTGTCGGGAGTACTTACGCCTTTGAAGTACTCGTCGAACTCTTTTTCAAGTCTTTTGTCTTTCATCTATTACCTTATAAACGTTGCGTGAGGTTAATTTGTCCCGCCGTCCAGTAAATTTTTAAGTTTTTGTTCGGCTTTCTCCGAAATGCGCTGAACTGTGGACTTTGAAAGCTTCATTGCGGAGGCAATCTCTCTCACCGTCATATCCAAATAATACGTATAGTAAATAACCTTTCTTTCGTCCCCGTCAAGTTTTGCAATTGCCTGCTCGAGCGCGATTGCGCTTTCCCGCTTTTCGGGTGAGTAGTCGGAAGAGGTCAGGCTGTAAAACTCTTCGGTACTTACCGCGGTGTGCGCCTTTTTAGACCGCACGTAGTCGAGGGCGGTGTTCCGCACGATTTTTATAAGCCAGCCGTACGGGTTTGTGTCTGGGTTATACTTTCTTGCAAACCGCGCTATCTTTATAAAGCTGTCGTGCAAAACGTCTTCGGCATTGTCGCGCCCGACAATACTTAACGCCGCGGCGTACATTTGTCCGCCTGCAATTTCGTAAATACCGTCAAGGCAGTCGGCGTATCCGTCCGCAACGGATAGTATAAGGTTATTCAGTTTTTGTCCGTCGCGTTCGTTCATAGTAAATATATTTTGTACTACCCTTTTGCATTTGTCAATCTTTTGTTGCATTTTTATGGATAAAAGTGTATAATAGCCGTATTATGAAATTCTATAAAATGCACGGTATAGGCAACGATTATATTTACTTCGACTGTATGAACGGCGAACTTGCAAACCCCGAACAGCTTTCAATAAAGCTTTCGGACAGACACTTCGGCATAGGCGGCGACGGCATAATACTTTTATGTCCTTCGGATAAAGCCGATTGCAAGATGAGGATGTTTAACGCCGACGGCTCGGAAGGCAAAATGTGCGGCAACGGCATACGCTGTGTCGGCAAGCTCGCGCACGATTTGGGCTATGTCAAAAATGATACCTGTACGGTGGAAACGCTGTCGGGTATTAAAAAGCTTGAATTCACTTTGGGCGGTGACGGCAAGGTCGAAAGCGTTAAGGTGGATATGGGCGGCGCGATTTTAAACTGCGCGCAAATTCCGTCTTTAATAAAAGGCGAAAAAGTAGTAAATTACCCCCTTGAAGTAAGCGACAAAACTTACGGAGTTACGCTTGTTTCAATGGGCAATCCGCACTGCGTTGTGTTCGAGGATCCCGATACAATCGACGTAGAGGGGGTAGGTAAACTGTTTGAAAACCATAAGGTTTTCCCCGACAGGGTGAACACCGAGTTTATAAAAGTAGTGGGCAAAAACGAAATTAAAATGCGCGTATGGGAGAGGGGCAGCGGCGAAACATTTGCCTGCGGAACGGGCGCGTGCGCGTCTGCGGTTGCCTGCGTTTTAAACGGTTACTGCGCTAAGGGCGAAGAGATTACCGTTCACCTTCTGGGCGGGGATTTGAAAATTGTGTACACCGACAAAACGGTATATATGACAGGCCCCGCAACTCTCGTATTTACGGGAGATATAGAAATTTAATTGATTTCAGCGGGACAAATGCAAATACTGAATCGTTAAAATATTAAAGATTTTAACAGGAGGTTGTATTATGAAAAAACGCGTAGTACTTTTCTTATTTGCAATTTTACTTGTGGCAACAAGCGTTTTTAGCATAACTGCGTGCAGTGTGTTAGGAATAACCGCCTGCAGTAATGCGGATAATGACAACGAATTGCTTGAGGACTGGAACTGCTTCCCCGAACAACCTGAACCAGAAAAGCCCGCACCCGAAATTACCCCGCCCAACGAAAACGGAGAGAAGGGGGAACAGAGTTCTTTCGGCAGCTTTTACACCTTGCAGGAGGCTTACAACAAAGGTTGGCTCACCCGCGCCGACTTAATGAATATTGCGTATTATCATCACAGCACTTTGAACTGGGGTGCGGAGTTTATTCCCGAAGGCTATAATCCCGCGCCTAAAACTCCCGAAGTTTTGAGCGGTGAAACTCTTACTGCAATAAAGCAGACTTATTGGGATAATAATTATAAAGTAAACAATCCCCACAACGTTACCCTTGACGATATAGATATCGGCGAAGATTATTACGGAACGTATAATAATTGTGTTGCCGTAATGATATGGTTAAACGGCGCCGGCTATGGTTGCGCTATAGGCGACTATTATGTAGGTAACGTCCGTTTCCTTTATCCTGATACCAATGATATGTGCATTTGGGTTGCAGGCGATACCGAACCTTCGCAAGTAAACGAATTGCCCGTACTTGACGAAACCAAGTCAGCCGAGATAAGAACGGCATACTACAATACTGAAAAAAAGTATTTTACCAGCGAGTACTATACTTTTACCGCAGACGATATTTCATTCAGGTATTACGGCGAGTACAGCGGCTTATACGTAATGTTTATAGATGTTCCGTTTTTCGATTACACGTTGGCAATTGAAAGATACTGGATTGACGGCGTACCTTTCGTATACGGAAGCGGTCAGTGCTTGGCGGTGTACGATAACGGTAATTTCTATTACCTTAACAGGGCGTTTGAAAATACATTATTCACCCAGGACGATTTACTTGAAATTTCATATAGATTAGGTTACGGTTTATATACGAAAGCATAAAATAAAATTCACAATTAAAAATTAAGGCGGCTCAATTCTTGCAA
>JAIDSQ010000037.1 GCA_029061155.1 Clostridia bacterium | reverse complement strand
AACTATAGTTGCCTTAATAGATATACTGTTTTTAAACGAATTTGCAATCTTTCCCTTAACAAAAAAGGCAAAAGAGGCACAGAAAAAGCAGAAAGAGCAAGAGCTTGAAAAAGCCGAGGTTACAGCCGAAACTCAGGAAGACGGTAATGACAATGAATAAAATTATTTTTACCGCCCAAAACGTCGGCACTCGTGCCGACGTATTTGTATGCGAAAAACTTGAGAACAAAACGCGTTCGGCAATTAAAAAGCTGTTTGACGGCGGGTTAATAACAATAAACGGTAAGT
Source organism: Clostridia bacterium (assembly GCA_029061155.1). Taxonomy (GTDB): domain Bacteria; phylum Bacillota; class Clostridia; order Christensenellales; family Borkfalkiaceae; genus Coproplasma. The sequence goes on along the minus strand of JAIDSQ010000037.1, from coordinate 4,599 downwards.
CGGCAAAAGCGTCACAGCAAATTTGCGCGGGTGACGAAGTGATAGTTACCTTACCTGATGCAGTAGAATACTCAGCCAAACCAGAAGATATCCCCATAGATATAATTTACGAGGATAACGATATAGCAGTTGTAAATAAGCCTCAGGGTATGACTGTTCATTTAGGTAACGGAAACGTTGACGGAACTCTTGTCAACGCGCTTTTATACAGACTGGACTCGCTTAGCGGAATAAACGGCGTTATCCGTCCCGGCATTGTACACAGAATAGATAAGGATACTTCGGGACTTCTTGTCGTTGCCAAAAACGATAAGGCGCATTTAAGCCTTTCTTCACAGATTGCGGAAAAAACCTGTAAACGAACATATCTTGCCCTTTTAGAAGGCAACCTCAAAACGGACAGCGGCACGGTAACGACGTACATAGGCAGAAGTCCTAACGACAGAGTTAAAATGGCTGTCGTTTCTCCCGATAAAGGCAAGCTTGCAATAACCGATTACACCGTCATAAAAAGATACGAAGGTTATACGTTGTGCCGTTTTGATTTAAGAACCGGCAGAACACACCAGATACGCGTACACGCAAAGCATCTCGGTCACCCTGTAGTCGGCGATCCCGTTTACGGAATAAAAAAACAGAAATTCAAGCTTAACGGTCAGCTGTTGCACGCCGCAAAATTAACGCTTGTCCACCCGACCACGGGCAGGGAGATGACGTTTGAGGCGCCTTTGCCCGATTATTTTACCGAAGTGCTTAAAAAACTCGGCGGTTAAAACAGTTGCAAAAACGTTTTGCGGGTGGTATAATAGCTTTAAACTAATATTAAAGGAGATTTATTATGTCAAGATATCCTAGGTCCTATACATGGACAGAATTTTGTGCCTTTTGGGCAATTGTAATTTCAGGCTTTTCATATCTTTTGGGCGGATTAATAAGATTAATTCTTTCCTTCCTTAAAGATATTGCACCTAAAACTGTAAATATGATTAACAGCGTTATCGGTATATTTACGTTCTTAGGCAACATAGCTTTAATAATTGCCGTTGCTATTCCCGCATGGCAGTTTGTAAGAGGTAGAAGTATCGGCTGGAAGGTTGTTTACTGGATAGCGCTCATCGGCTTTGCACTCGGCGCCGTACTCGGTATGCTCGGAAGTTTAGGAATCTTTTAATAGTATTTAACAATTCCCCGACTCGTTCGGGGAATTTTTTTCTTTACAAATGATTTTAAATATTTTATAATTGTATTATGCTTGAGATAATCGCAAGGGGAAAGCTTGCTAAACGCTTTAAACTTAATATGGGAGATAAAATTCTTGCCTTTGACGGGTATCCCGCCGAGGATGAGCTGGACTACATATATTACGACAGTAAAAGCTCCTTTAAAATGCTTGTTGCAGATAAGGGCGGTACAAAGCGCGAAGTTGAAATAACCAAACCCGAGGACGAAAGTTTAGGTCTTGTCTTAAAAAAGAACGAAAAAATCCGCACGTGTCATAACAAGTGTATGTTCTGTTTCGTAGACCAGATGGGCAAAGGTATGCGCGAAAGTCTGTATGTTAAAGACGACGACTACGTTTTAAGCTTTATGTGCGGCAACTTCGTCACGCTTACAAACGTCAGCGACGAAGAGCTTGAAAGAATAATAAGATTGCATTTATCCCCGCTTTATATTTCCGTACATACGATGGACGGCGATTTGCGGTGCAAAATAATGGGCAACCGCTTTGCAGGCAAAATAGGCGAGCAGCTGAAAAAACTCACTGATGCGGGAATAATCATTCACTGTCAGGCAGTTATAGTCACCGGACTTAACGACGGCGAAAACCTCGAATACACTGCAAGACAGCTTTTCCAAATGTATCCGTACATAAATGATTTGGCTGTTGTCCCCACAGGACTTACTAAATTCAGAGCAGGACTTGCAGAAATTCGTGATTTTACCGCGGAAGAGGGCAAAGCAATAATAGAGCTTTGCGACAGACTTAACGGCGAGTTCGGCGTAAACTTTTTACTGCCTGCCGACGAGTACTTTATAAGGAGCGGTGAAAACCTTAAACCCGTCGATTTCTACGGCGACTTTTCCCAGATTGAAAACGGAATAGGAATGACGAGCAAATTTATTGCCGAGGTTAAAGAAAGTTTTTATAAAGCAACTTTAAAAAAGCAAAGGCGCGTGGCGGTAATAACAGGTGTAAGCGCACATAAAACAATTCAGTCGCTTTGCGGTGAGGCAAACGCTTTGGCTGAAAATTTGAAAAGCTTTGCATTGCCTGTTGAAAATAATTTCTTCGGAAAGACGGTAACGTGTACGGGACTACTTACTGGAGTTGATATAGCGTCTGCGCTTGAAAAGGTATACAACGAATTTGATTGCGCAATAATTCCTTCTAATACGATGAAGGAGTTCGAGGACGTATTCCTTGACAATATGACTTTAAAAGAGTTGAAAGCAAGATTAAAAGGCAAAAAAATAATAGTTAACAGAAAGGCTGAAACTTTCTTTGAAAATTTGATTAAAGGTTAATTATGGCAAATCCGTTAGTAGCAATAGTCGGCAGACCCAACGTGGGTAAAAGCACGTTTTTCAACAGGGTTGCGGGCAGAAAAATTTCGATAACAGAGGACAGACCGGGCGTTACGCGCGACAGATTGTATGTTGACGCGGAATGGCGCGGTAAAGCCTTTTCTATGGTTGATACGGGGGGCATTGAAATGCGTTCCGAAGATACTATGTGGCGCGAAATTAAAAAGCAGGCGGAAGTTGCGATAGATACCGCGCAGGTAATACTCTTTTTTGTGGACGGGAAAGAGGGGCTGACTACGTCCGACTACGACGTTTCGGATATGCTCCGCCGTTCAAAAAAGCCTGTAATACTTGTCGTAAATAAGATAGACGAGTATTCCGAAGAGAAAGTGTTCGAGTTTTATTCTTTGGGGCTTGGCGAACCTTATCCTGTTTCCGCCGAACACGGCACAGGCATAGGCGACGTGTTGGACGAGGCTGTAAGCTGGTTTGAAAAGGCTGAAATTGCAGAGGACGAAAGTATCAAAATTGCCGTCGTCGGTAAACCTAACGCGGGCAAAAGCAGTCTTGTAAACAGACTTTTGGGTTTCGAGCGTTCAATCGTAACCAATATAGCCGGCACCACGCGCGATGCAATCGATACCAAGTTCACCTATAGCGGTAAGGAATACACCATTATTGATACTGCGGGAATACGCAAAAAGAGCAAGGTGGAAGACGACGTTGAATACTATTCGGTAATGCGCGCATTCGACGCTGTCCGCAGGGCAGACGTGTGCCTTCTTGTCGTTGACAGCGAGGACGGGCTTACCGAACAGGACACTAAAATTATAGGTTACGTGCACGAGCAGGGCAAACCTTCCGTAATCGTAATGAACAAATGGGACCTTATTGAAAAGGATACCAACACAATCAATAAATTCGAAAACAAGCTGAAAGAAGATTTAAAATTTATGGACTATTTTAAATCGATATATATTTCGGCTAAAACGGGGCAGCGTACCGAAAAAATACTTTCGTTTGTAGACGAAGTGTACGACCATTCTCATTACAGAATACAGACGGGTATTTTAAACGACGTAATTTCGGACGCGGTGCGCGCAAACGAACCGCCTTCGTATAACGGCAGGCGTTTAAAAGTATATTACGCGTCGCAGGTCTCCGTCGCTCCGCCCGTTATAGTTCTGTTTGTCAACAGTACGGACCTGTTGCATTTTTCTTACGAAAGATTTCTTGAAAACACACTTCGTAAATCATTTGATTTTTCTGGTACGCCAATAAAAATTCTCACGAGGGAGAAAAAGAGCGACTGATATGCGTGAACTTGTCATTGCGGAAAGTTGGTACTGGTTTATATTAATAGCCGTTATCTGCTATCTTATAGGCTGTTTTAACTTCGCCGTACTCATTTCACATTTTAAAAATAAAGATATCCGCGATGTCGGCAGCGGTAACCCCGGCACAATGAATATGACGCGCACTTTCGGCTTGAAGATAGGTGCGGTAAATTTCTTTTGCGACCTTATAAAAGGCGGACTTCCAGCGCTTGCAGGCTACCTGATTTTTAAAGACTGCGTCTTTGCAGGTACCCAAGTACATGTATCAGACTTTGTGCGCTATTATTGCGGCGTATGCGTGATAATAGGTCATATTTTCCCCGTAACGCTTAAATTTAAGGGCGGTAAGGGAATTGCGTCTACAATGGGGCTGTTTGTGTTCTCGCTTACGTGCGAACAGTGGTGGTATTTCTTTATTGCCGCCGCAATACTCGTCTGCGTATTAATTTACATTGCCGCAACAGAGTGGGGCTCGATGGGCTCGCTGCTGGGCGTATCAGTATTGACAATATGGCAGGCAGTGATTTTTGTTACGAAATATTCGCAAAATCTTTTAAACGGTTGGATAATAGCTATTTTCGGCTTACTGCTTTTAATCAATTTGCTTACCTGGATAGCGCATCATAAAAACATTTATAAGCTGTTGGCAGGAGAAGAACACAAGACGACGGTAATAAAACATAAAAATAATTATTAAAACCGTTGACAAAACAAATTAATTATATTAATATAAATG
>JAIDSQ010000036.1 GCA_029061155.1 Clostridia bacterium | reverse complement strand
ACGATTTTTCCGATTGATATAGGTTTTGCGTTTTTGTTAAAATAGGCGTTTGTATATTTACTTAAAAGCTTGTAAAGGTCTTTCAGATTTCTGTCTAAAATTTTATATTCGCAGTCACCGCCCGTCTTTACAATTTTTTCTATCTTTAATCGAACGCTATCAGGTGCTGTAGAAAATGCAGATAAAGTTTCTTGGCTGAAAAAATTATTCTCTAAAAACTGTCCGTAAACGAAAACGCCGTCTATTTTTTCCGGAATGTGCAATGCGGACTTAAGCGCGAGAATACTTCCCCAGCTTACGCCGAACAAAAACAGCTTGTTTCGCGGAAACTTTGCCTTGATTTCGGAAATCAAATCGCAGGTCATGCCGACGAAAGAATCGATTGAAAAGCTGTCGTCCAACTTATAATTGTTTGCGCCGCAGCCGAGCTGATCCCAGTAGACCATTATGGCCTTATCCGTCCATTCGGGGAAGAGCCCTCTGCACCCCACCGAAAAAGGAACGGGCGAACCGGGTCCGCCGTGAAGGCAAATAACTACAGGCAAGTCCTTGCTTTTGCCTTCGATGAGAACTTTTTGTGTAAAGCCGCCGAGGCTCAATTTTACGAGTTCGGAAACTTCGCAACTCTGTATGTAGCGTTTTCTTGCCTTGTTCATTTTTTCTCCTTGATAAATTAGCGTCGCGCGCAAAAATCACACTTTTTGCAAGCGGACTCAATTTGCGAATACTTTCGGCTCGCCGAGGTGAATGACCGCAATTATATAATTGTGTGCCCTTAGTATTGCGGGCAGAGGGCGAGGAGCCCTCAAGTCACGGAAAATTTAATTCGCAGAATAGAATTAAATTTTCGTGAACGCAGTTATATAAAAGCCTGCGCCGAGCGAGATGTGCGGTAAGAACTGCAAGCCGAACTTGGTCGTGCGGTGGGCTAAGGGTGACGACAGAATTTCAAGCTTGTATTCGGGGTGGGATTGAAGGAAGTTATACACAACACTGTCGTTCTCCTCGGGGAGAATGGAACAGGTCGAATAGTAAAGCCTTCCGCCTTCCTTGACGTACCGCGAACAGTTTTCCAGAATGGCAAGTTGAGTTTTATTCAGGCCCTGAATGTCCTCTTCCTTTCTGAAAAACTTTATATCGGGATTTTCATTGATAACGCCCGTGCCCGAGCAGGGAACGTCGCACAGCACGCCGTCGAAAGCGTTTTCATACTCGGGGTAGAATACCGTGCTGTCGGCGGTTTTTGCCGTCACGTTGGTTACACCCATTCTATTAATATAGCTTTGGATAAGCTCCGTTCTGTGCGGGTGAAGTTCACAGGCGGTGACGCTTTTACACTTTGCCGAAATAAGCACGGCTTTACCGCCGGGGGCGGAACACGCGTCAAGAAAGTTTTCGCACGGTTTGACCGCGTTGCAGATTGCGACCGAACCGACCGACTGGAAGGTATAGTCTCCCCTTAAAAAGCCTTCGTCGCGGACAAAGTTTTTAAATATGTATACTTCCTTGAAAGGAGTATCAATATGCTGTTTATCGAGGTATATGTCCGCGCCTTTTACAAAGCGCACGCATACGCCCTGTGACGGCGCGTTTAAAATTTCCCCCGCCTCGGATTTATAGCTGCGCTTTATTCTCTTTACGAGCCAAAGGGGCGCGCTTGTCGAAAGGCAAAGTTTTTCGTCCGTCTTTTCGGGTTCGGGCGGAATTTTATACGAGCGCAGAAACGCGTTTACAAAGCCCGCCGCGCCTTCCTTACCGAGTTTTTTGACAAGCTCCACTGCGCTGTCCACCACCATATAGTCGTGCTTATCCATAAACTCAAGCATATACAGCGCGATTTTGAGTATTATTTTTACCGAGCTTTTGGGCGGCTTTTGGGTGTTTGCCCCTATAATATGCGTAAGGTATATGTCCTTTTCCATTACTCCGTAGCATATCTTTACCGTGCGCGCCTTGTTCAAAGGCTCGACGGGGGTTTCCGCAATTGCCTGTTTTAAGTATTTACCCCCCTGATATACCTTAACGAGTATTAAATAGGGGTCGCAGACTGGGTTAGTCAAGTTTATCTCCCGCCTTTATTTTTCTGCCGTTTACAAAGTCGGCGGCGTTCATCTTCTTACCGCCTGCGGGCAATATCTCTTTTACAAGTATAGCGCCGCCATTGCACGCAACAATAAAACCGCGTTTGTCGGCGCATATTACCGCACCAATTTCACCGCTGCCATCGCAGGGCACGGCGCGGAGTATGTTTAAAACGTTGCCTCCGAAATTGCAGTAAGCCATAGGCTGTGGGTTCATTGCGCTAATTAAACGGCATATATCCTCTGGGCAATTGTTGAAATCTATCTTTGCGTCGGCTTTGGTTATCTTTTTGCAAAGCGTCGCTTTAGCCTCGTCCTGAAGTAATAACTGGGGGTTGCCCGCCTTGATATATTCAACCGCCTCAACTGCCGCCTCCGCGGACATTTGCGAAAGCTTTTCGCTCAGTTCGCCGCAGGTCATATTGCCAATCTCACAGCGTTTGACAAGGAGTATGTCGCCCGTATCGAGGAAAAGTTCTGTCTTCATAACGGTGACGCCGGTATGTGTTTCCCCCGCAAGTATAGCCGACTGAATGGGCGACGCGCCCCTGAATTTGGGTAAAAGCGAGGCGTGCAGATTCCACACACCCTCTGGGAAACAGTCAAGAACTTCCTGAGTCAAAAGCTGACCGTAGGCGCACGTTATCATTATATCGGCGTTAAGCGCCTTTAACTCCTGCACGTGCTCCCTAATCTTTGTAAAGTCGTAGACGGGAAGTCCGAGCTCTTGCGCACGCAATTTTACAGGAGTGGGTGTTAAGACGCGCTTTCTGCCCACAGGCTTGTCGGGCTGGGTTATTACCGCCGCCAAGCCGTATTTATTATTGAGTTCTTTGAGCGCGGGGAGCGCATATTCGGGCGAACCCGCAAATACTATTTTCATTATTCTTCCACCGGTATATCGTAAATTTCAGTTGCCTTATCGGTATAGAGAATACCGTCGAGGTGGTCGAGTTCGTGACACACCGCGCGGGCAAAGAAACCGTCCGCCGTAAGCTTGTGCTTTTTGCCGTAGCGGTCGCGGTATTCAGCCTTTACTTTATTGGGGCGGGTTACGGTGCCCTGCTTGCCCTTGACGGAAAGACAGCCTTCGGGTCCCGTCTGCTCGCCCTTGGTGGAAATTATGACAGGGTTGACAAGCTCGTAAAAACCTTCCTCTACATCTATTACCACGACGCGCTTTGCAACGCCTATCTGCGGCGCGGCAAGCCCTGCGCCCTGCTCGGCACGGACGGTTTGTTTCATATCGTCCAATAAAGCGGCAAGCTCCTGATTGAAATTTTTAACAGGCTCGCACTTCTGCCTGAGTACGGGCTCGCCCGTCTGTACGACAAATCTTACTGACATATTATTCTCCTTATGATAAGTTTACGGGGTTTTCTTCGACGTATACAAGCACGGACGAAGTTGTGTATTTAACCGCGATATCGTAAATTTTCCCGAGGGCGGTTTTGCTTTTCAGGCGCATTAAAACCTGATACCTCAGTTTGCCCTGAATTTTTTTTATGGGCGAATGCATTTTATTTAAAAATATAAATTCTTCGGGGTTTGAACTTCTTATTTCCTCTATGGCAAAGTAAACGTTTTTTAGCGTTTCAAGAGTAGCCTCTGAATTTTCGCCCGTGACCATTACGCGGCATATAAGCGAATAGGGCGGAAAGCCCGTGGCTTTTCTCAGTGAAATTTCGTTACGGAAAAAGCCCTCGTAATCGTACGCCACGGCGTAGCGCAGAATGTAGTTTTCGGGCGAACATGTCTGAAGAACTACTTTGCCCGCCTCGCCCGCTCGCCCGCTCCTGCCGGAAACCTGAGTTATAAGCTGGAAGGTTCTCTCACCGCTCCTGTAATCGGAAAAGTGAAGACTCATATCCGCGTCCAGAATACCGACAAGCGTGACCGCGGGGAAGTCGTGTCCCTTTGCAATCATCTGCGTTCCGACGAGAATATCCGCCCTTTTTTCCGCAAACTGTTTGAGTATATTGTAGTGTCCGTCCTTACCCGACACCGTGTCGTTATCCATTCTGAGTATTCTCGCCGACGGAAATAGCGTCTTTAAATCGGCGACTACGCGCTGCGTGCCTGTGCCGTTGTACAAAACGTGTTTTCCTCCGCACTCGGGGCAGGCGGTAAGCATATGGTACTTGGCACCGCAGTAGTGGCATTTCAAACAGTTCTCTTCGCTGTGGTAGGTCAAAGTTACGTCGCAGTTTTCGCACTTAGCGACATAACCGCAGTCGCGGCAAAGCACCGTTCGGGAATATCCGCGCCTGTTTAAAAAGATAATAGCCTGATTGCCCGAGCCGAGCGTTTCGTCAAGCTCGTCCCTCAAAGCCTTGGAAAAAGCCGTGTTGTTGCCCCGCCTTACTTCCTTGCGCATATCGGCTATGATTATTTCGGGAAGGGGTTTTTTGTTTATTCTCTCTTTTAAAGTAATAAGATTTATACGGCCTTCAGTCGCGTCTACGTAACTTTCGACCGACGGAGTGGCGCTGCCTAAAATGAGTTTTGCGCCGTTATATTCCGCGCGCATCTGAGCAATTTCGATTGTCGAATAGCGGGGCGCCGACTCGCTTACATACGAGGCGTCGTGCTCCTCGTCGATAATAATTGCGCCTATGTTTTCCAATGGTGCGAACACCGCGCTCCTTGCGCCTATTGCAATTTTCGCCTCGCCCGATCTTAGTCTCCACCACTCGTCGAACCGCTCTCCCGCAGAAAGACCACTATGCAGAATTGCCGCCGCATTGCCGAATCTGCCCCTCAGCTGTGAAAGCATTTGCGGGGTAAGCGAAATTTCGGGTACAAGGAATATAGCTGTTCTGCCCGCGAGAATTTCTCTTGCGATTACGTTTAAATAAATCTCCGTCTTGCCGCTGCCCGTAACTCCGTGCAGAAGGTGGGTGTGCTTGTCCGAAGAATAGATTGTCTCAATTGCCTGCGCCTGCGCGGGGGTAAGTATTTTTTCGTCGCCGACTTGCGGAAGACCTGTAAACGGACTTCTTGCAAGCTTGCGCTTTTCTATCTTTATTGCGCCCTTGTCGCGCAGCGAATTTACCGCGCCTCTGCCGTAATTTTCGCAAAGCTCGGTATAGTCGCACTCGCCCTGTTCCTTTAAATACTCCAACGCCTCTTTCTGCTTTTTTGCAGATGCGGAAAGTTTAATTTGCCCGCCCGTGTATACAGCAAAGTTTTTAAACGCCTCGCGAACTTTGCCGAGGCGCATTTCGGAGGGCAAAAACAGCCTCAGCGCCACCGCCTTTGGTACGCGGTAACGTCTTGCAATGCTTTCCATTAAATTGAAACATTCGGGAACGAGCGCGGGCGCCTCGTCAAAGACTTCGGCTACGGGTTTAAGCTTTTCGGCAGGGTATAGAGAATTCGGGCTTACGTCTATGACGAAACCTTCGATAACTCTCCCCCCGAAAGGAACTTTAACCCTGCTGCCGACTTTTAAAGTATCGGGACAGGTATATTCAAATATTTTGTCCACCTGACTGTGGGCAATATCGACTATTACCTTAGCGTACATTTTTACAGTTGAAACTGACTGCGGTTTTCGTTTATGAAAACCGCAGTCGGCATTTTTTGATTATTAGTCTTTTGTGCATTTAATCTTTCCGTCCGCTATCTCCTGACAGGCTACGGAAATTTCTTTGAGATACTCGTCGGGGCTGGGACCCTTTGCCATATGGTTTTCAAGAATTTGTCTTGCGCGCTTTGACGCTACCACGCAAAGGCAGTAACGCGAAACGGGCTGGCCGTCCGTTCCCAACTTGTCGATAAGCGTATCTACCGCAGGTTGATTAATCATATTAACTCCTTTTCACGAAATTCCCGCGCTATTCTGCGCGCGACAATTTCCGTGAGTTTGAGAGGCTCTGCCTCTCTGCCCGCGATTTTAAGGGCAAACTTATTATATAATCGCGGTCATTCACTTCGCTGAGGCGCAGGTATGCGCAAATTGGGTCCGCTTGCAAAAAGTGTGATTTTTGCGCGCGGCGTGATTTGTTTTATTTTTTATTTGTTTTGATAATTTGCTCTATTTCGTCGACTGCCCTTTCAAGCACGTCGTTGGTTATGATGTAGTCGTAATACTTTTCTTTGGAAAGCTCGTAATCCATACGCTTTAAGCGTTTTGCAATAATTTCTTCGCTTTCCGTTCCGCGGTGATGAAGGCGGGATACAAGCTCTTCGGTATTGGGCGGAACGACCATTATAAGTATTGCCTCGGGGTGGGACTGTTTTGCACTCAGCCCGCCGTCCACTTCTATTTCCAAAATGACGTCGTGACTTTTAAGCTGCTCTTCGACGAAATCTCTGGGAGTTCCGTAGTAATTGTCGAAGTGCTCGGAATATTCCAAAAAGCCGCCCGTTTCAATTTTTTTTCTGAACTCCTCTTTGGAGATAAAGAAATATGATTCGCCGTCGACTTCGCACGGTCTGCGCGCGCGGGTAGTGCAGGATACGCTCAAGGCGTAACCGTCCCTTTTCAAAAGTTCTTTAACTATAGTGCCCTTGCCTACGCCCGAGGGACCTGAAATAATTATAAGTTTATGATTCATATGTTTATCAAGAAAAGTCTAAAACTGCAGAGAAACAAGCAGGTCAAGGCGCGCGAGGAAAACCTGAAGGCGCGTACACTGAAGTACGTAACTGAAGGTTGCCGCAGCGCAACGCCGAAATGCGCAGTTGATATGCAGTTTTATTCGATATTTTGAACCTGCTCACGAACCTTTTCAATCTCGTTCTTCAAGGCAAGCCCCAAGCGCGTGATTTCAAGGTCGTTGGATTTGGAACATATTGTATTTGTTTCGCGGTTAAACTCCTGAACGAGGAAGTCAAGCTTTCTGCCGACAAGCTTTTCACGGCAGATTTCACGAAACTGCGATATGTGCGAATGAAGGCGGGTAAGCTCTTCGTCTATATTGCTCTTGTCCGAAAAGAGTGCGACCTCGGTCAAAAGCCGTCCTTCGTCGGGCTGAACGCCTTCTAAAATTTTTTTCATCTTGGCTTCGAGTTTCTCTCTGTAGCCTTCGGCAACTAACGGCGCGCGCTTTTCAACGTCCGAAACAAGCTTTTCGATAACGTCCATTCTCGAAAGCATATCGGCTTTAAGCTTTTCGCCTTCCGTTCCGCGCATTACGTTGAGTTTTTCAAGCGCGCCCGCAAGCGCAGTCTTTAACGCCTGAAGTAATTCGTCATCCGCGGAAGAATTTTCGTCCTGTCTGATAACGTCGGGATAGCGCAGAATGTTTGTTACCGTTATATCGTCGTGCGCGTCGGGAAAAAGCTCCTTTACGCGCTGCGCCGCCTTGACGTAAGCTTTTGCAACGTTTTCGTCAAGATACAGCTCGCGCTGCTTTTCGCGCTTGTCGGAAAGTCCCACGTAGACGTCAGCATGACCGCGGGTAAGCTTTTCACGCACGGTTGCACGGATTACGTCCTCGTAAGCAATGAATATGCGGGGGCATTTTACGGACACATCAAGATAGCGGTTGTTGACCGTCTTTACCTCGACGGTGAGTTCGATACCGCCTTCCTTATATTCGCCTCTTCCGTAACCTGTCATACTCAACATAGGAAAACACTTCCTTGAAATTGATTATATATAATTATAGCAATATATTTTGAAAATTACAAGCGTAAAGCGGGGGAATTGTAAAGTTTTATATTTGTTGCAAATCCATAAAGGGTTTGCAATTTTTCTTTTTTTGCGACTCTAAATGGAAAATAAAAATTTTTGGGTCGCAACCTTATAGCGAAAGGACGGTAAAAAAAAATGACAAAAACAGAACAGAACGTGACGAACGAAACGGCAGAACAGAACGTAACGAGCGAAACGGCGGTTGAAACGGTTACGGAAGAAACGGCAGTTACGGCGGTAATGAAAAGACATGCGGTATCGGGTTTTAAGGTAAGGCGCGAAAAGTTTAAAGCGGACGACGGGCGCGAAATGTGGTCTTACTACATAGACGGTGAAGTACGTCACCGCGAAGTAAAGGTTTCTTTCGTGGCTTACGACAAAGGCGGCGCGGGTTATGAATTCCTTGACCTGATTTTTGATACGAAAGACGCGGTCGATTTGGTTATATACGGCGAAACGCAGAAAGATTTTAACGGTAAAGTCATATCCAAACGAACGGTATACGAAGTTCAGGACGTGGACGCCGTAACGGGCGTTGTGTACAGTTACAAGGTTAAGCCTTACCGCGAAACGGATAAGGCGTACATTAACATTATGCTTGCAGAACAAGCGGCAAAATTTAAAAAGGACGGTAATTAAAAATGAAAATGAAATTAAAGACAAAAGGCATAATTAAAAAGGTTGCGCTTGCTCTTGCAGGCGTTGCGGCAATAACTGCGGTGGGTTTCGGCGTTAAAGCTATCGTGGATTATACCAAAAACGATTTAAAGAAAATAACGCTCAGTTACGACGTCGGCAATCTCGGCGCGGACGGTAAATATGTTGCAAATGAAAGTACTCTTTATACAAAGGAATCTTTCCCTTGCGACGGACTTCAAGTAAAGCTTGATTTCGATAATAAAATAAATTATCAAATCTTCTATTATGATGATTTGGATAATTTTGTTTCTTCCACTCCAGTAATGGATAGTGCGTTTGAAGGTCGTGTATGGGGAACTAATGCACGAATTGTTATAATTCCTACTGACGACGAAGATGATAAAATCAGTTTTACCGAAAAATTCTCTTATCCAAAACAAATGACAGTTAAAGTTGCGAAAAATCAGTCATTGAAATATTTAAAAGCTGGAACTTCAAGGTTAATGGTTGTAGATAATCAAAGTGATTTGATATTCCAGACAGGCAACTTGGATATCGCTAGTGATAGCACTGTTACATATACTCCGTCGCCTTTGACCAAAGCCGTTACAAGTATTCAATTTTTGGACGTATCAAAGTATAAGTCAATTAAAGCTGTTGACGGCGTGCTTTCTGGCAAATTGACATTATATGTGTATGAGTTTGAACGTAAAAACGACTCTGCACATTTAATAAAAGCCTCTGGGGAGTATGTAGAAACTTTAACTTTTGCAGATAATACGGATTTGGTTTTACTGATTTTTATTTGTACGGACAATGAAACGTCGGTTTCTTTTACAGATGAAATGATGTCAAAACTTCCGAATTGTTTTGCATTAAAGAAATAATTAAAACTAAATAATTAAAAAAGGTTTTGGCGGTTGGTGGAAAAACTGACCGCCAAATTTTTTATAGGTGAACTATGAAAAATAAGATTTTAAAAATTTGCAGTTTAATAGCTGTGGCCCTGCTCTCTGCTTTGGTCGGCTTGCTTGCGTTCGTTGACGTTTACGGTGTTAAGGTTGCAAGTGCCGAAACGTCGGCGGAAGTCTTGCAAGACTTGCGGAAAGATAAAGATTTCAATGAAAACGATTACCCCTACATTGCGGACGATTATTCGTTGCAGGTAATTCAAATTGCCGAAAGTGCAAATAAAGAATTGTTCGTTTACGCTTATCAACCTTGTAATGATACATACGACCTTGTAGGAACGAAAATTTCTATAAGTTACGGTTATTCCGTGAATGGTGCAGGCTTAACGCCAAAGCTGTACAATTTGAAACTTGTATCTACAAGTGGCACGTTGGATAAATACTACGTTCAAGATTTCACTGTTCCCAATGACGGTGATAGATACTATAACATAGTTGAAATTTTTCGTATCTTTAATTCCGAAATTGACGAAAGCGACGAAACGTTTCCGAAAACTGATATAGCTTATTCCGTCGGTCAACAATGGTATGTTTGCGATTTAAACAAAAGCAAGCATTACGAAATGAATACTTTTGATACGTTGTATGTTGAAACTGTTTTTAATGGCAACCTTGAATTTACTAACGGTATTAAATGGGGAAACTTTGTCGGTGCATACGATTATTGCGACTGTTGGTTTTACTGTTTCAACGTTGACGATTATGTTATAAAGCATATTTTTGACGCTGATTTGAACTATTCAATTCGTGATGCATCACAAAGTGTCGGGCTTGGTCTTTCGGGTGAAATTACTTATAAGAACGAAAGATTAAATCAAGTAATTACGTTAAAAGATACTGACGTAATGAAACATAACGGCGGTGGTTTGTTAGCGCGTAACTATGAGTGGAATAGAATTTTATCTTCTGCCGATTTCGTGAAATATGCAGAAGAACAAAAAGTAACGTTTACTGATAGCCAAAAAGAAAAAATATTGTCAAGTCAATGGGTTTTTACTTTTTTGGAAACTGAAATTCGATTACAAGCAGGTTACGGCTCTACTACTACTTTCTTTTCGGACGTGTACGACGTGGGGTTACTTCGTTTACACTTTCAAGATATAAGCGGTAATTATTACGATTTGGGCGTTGTTAATGACCTTACTGACCCCGATAATGTTGCTGATGGTTTCGGAAGTATTAAGTCTTTAACGGAAGCGTTCGGCGAGTTTTGGGAAAAATTCGTAAGAATAATTCTACTGATTTTATTTTTAATTTTACTTGTAGTTGTTTTAAATTTTGTTGCCCCTTTAAAA
>JAIDSQ010000035.1 GCA_029061155.1 Clostridia bacterium | reverse complement strand
AGCGGTCGAATGCGGCGGTCTTGAAAACCGTTGATGGGCAACTATCCGGGGGTTCGAATCCCTCTCTCTCCGCCAAATTACGGGATGTACCGAAAGTACATCCCGTAATTTGATAAATAAAATATATAAGGTAATTTAAAAATGAAGAATATTATAGAACACATTTTATCTTTATGGGAAATTAAGCATAACCAATTATTGCAAATAGCCCCATCAGTATGGGAAATAAACAATTCCTATATATTAAAAATTTTCGACAAAAAAACGCGGCTTGCGAAAAATATAAAAATAATCGAAATATTATCAGAGTTCGGTATCCCTGTCGCAAACATTGTCTATACAAAAACAGGAGAAACATATGTTGAATATAACAACAATTATTTCCTAATGACGAAAAAATTGCAGGGAAATAATTTATCTTATATTAATGATAAAACGATAGCCCAAAAAATTGGCTGCGCAATTGCAAAATTACATATAGCATTTATCAAGTGCGAAAAAGAATTTGATTTTCCTGATAATTGTTTATTAAGAGAAATGAAAGGTTGGATATTGGAAACTTTAACAAATAATGAGTGGAAAATAATAAGCAAAGATGAATATTTAAAAACAGTAGAATTATTAGAAAACACGTATAATTTTTTGCCGAAACAATTAATTCACCGAGACATACACCTTGGAAATTTTTTATTCCTTGAAGACAATTTATCAGGATTTCTTGATTTTGATTTATCACAAAAAAGTATAAGGATATTTGACGTTTGCTATTTTCTATCAAGCTTGCTATCTGCCAAAACTGAAGAACCTTTTTCTGAAAATGAATGGCTTGAAAACGTAAAACACGTTATTGCAGGTTACGAAAGTATAAATAGTCTTTCTGCAAAAGAAAAAGATGCAATTCCTTGTGTTATGGAATGTACAGAAATATTATTGGCAGCTTATTATATCAAAAAAGAAGACACGAAGCGTGCAAATATTGCTTATAATGAATTTCAGTTTATTAAAAACTGCGAAACAGATATTAAAAATGCGATTAATCAGAATGTACCATAATCGTTTTGGTTTATCACTATTCCGCCCAAAACGGCGGGGTACTGAATGTACCCCGCCGTTATTCTATTCTTTATTAAATTTCTTCTATGTACGAAACGCAGTCCAAAGCGGAAAGCGCGCTTATAATCTCTTTATGCTGTTTCTTTTTCAGCTCTTTATCAAGTACGGTGAGTTCAACCGTATATACGCCTAAACCCGTATTAGCGTAGGCGGGATTAATTTCGATATTGTCTATTTTAAGCCCGAACTCGCGCATGGTTGCATTGAACTCCTGCAAAAGGTTCCTTCCCTTTAATTCGAGGTGCACTTCAAAATGGTTGGATTTGCCCTTTATAAACAGCTCGAGCTTGGTGAATAGCGTAAGGCACAGCATAAGCACGAGATAGGCAATCAGAGCAACTGTATAAAGCCCTAAACCGAGCATAACCGAAATAATGCACGCCGCCCACAATCCCACTGAAGTGGTAAGTCCCTTTAACTGATTTTTGGAACTGAATAAAATTGTGTTAGTGCTGATAATTGCTATACCTATTACCGTTGCCGCCGACAAAAACGGAAATGTAATACCGTATGTTCCGATAAGGAACAAATCGGCAATAGCCACTGCGGTTGACGCAAGCGACACGACAATAAAAGTTCTAAGTCCCGCGGCGTGACGGTTCCTTGCGCGCTCGCAACCGAGCACCGTTGCAAATATTACGGTAAGCGCAATTTTAAACGCAACCGAGCCTATATTTACTCCCTTTGACCATTCCCCCAAAAGGTCTGCAAAAAAATCATTCATAAGTTACCTCCTGTTTTTAAACTTCCTCTTCATATAATCGGAAATCGTATCCTCGTCAGTTTCGCCATAGGCGTCGTATGCCGCCTCCATAAATGCCTCTTCTTCTTCCGAACGGGCGTATTTTTTCTTTTCTATCTCCTCCTGTATCTGCAACAAACGCGTTTCCAAAGTTTCCACCTCATCGGGCGGCTGGACGGGTTGCTGCTCCTCGGTTTGTTCGGCTTTTGGTCCGTATGACCCCGAAAGATATAGCGACAATTTTGCACAGGCGGGACCGATTAACTCGTATAAAATACTCGACGACAAAATTACGGTTTGAAGCATACTGCCCGCGTCCCCGCCCAAAAGGCGCGCGCCTAATGCGGCAAGTCCGATGGATACCCCTGCCTGTGGAATAAGCGCAAGCCCTAAAAAGTTGCGTACTTTAGGCGGCTTTTTCACGGTAAGGCAACCGACGAACGCACCCGCATACTTGCCTGCAATACGGATGATAAAGTACAGCGCACCGATGGCAAGCAGGGGCACTCCCCCTATTCCCGTGCTGAAATCGAACAACACGTCTAAGCGGAAACTGAGTCCCGAACGGACAAAAAATAAAAGCAATATGGGCGGGCTGAAATAGTTTAACTGTTTGAACAACTTTTCATCGTCCGAAACGTTGATGTATACCGTTCCCATTGCCATACAGCCCAAAAGGGGCGAAACGTTAAGTGCGGCGCCTATTCCGCAAATCGCAAATATTAGCGCAATAGACACAATCAGGCGATTGTCCGTCGAGCGCTTTTTCATCAGGAATTTGAGTAAAAAGCCGAATAAAATTCCCACGCCGACAAGCACGACATTATACACAATGGGGAGCAGAACGTCGCCCGCCGAAAGGTTTCCGCCCATGGACGCAAGAGCAACCGACACTGCAACCGAAAACGCAATAAGGCTGACAACGTCATCAAGCGCGACTACCGAAAGCAGCGTATCTACAAAATCGCCCTTCGCCTGCGTCTGGCGGATTGTCATCATTGTAGACGCGGGTGCCGTCGCCGATGCAAGCGCGGCAAGCACAAGCGAAAAGGCAAAGCCTAACCGTAAAATGAAAAAGGTCAAAACGAATATGAATACGGATGCTATAAGCGCCTCGAACAGTGTAATTACCACCACTTTTGCGCCGTTCTTTTTAAGCGCGGAAAATTTAAAAAATTCACCCACACCGAATGCGATAAATGCAAGCGCGATATCGGAAATGAAGTCCGTACCTTCAATGACGGTCGCGGGAATAAAATCGAGACAGTACGGACCTATCACAATTCCCGCCAATATATATGCCGTTACGTTGGGCAATTTTAATAGCTTGGTAACGCGGGTAAATAAGAACCCGACAATGAGCATCAGCGCAACGGATATTATAATAACCGATACGCTTGACGTCCCTCCAAGCGACTCGTAAAATTTATTTAACACAATAACACCAAAATAATTGTCTTAGCTTTTGATTATAATATTATACTATAAGAAAAGCTTATTGTCAATATCGAAAATTTTTATTGCCCTTGGCGTGAAAAGCGCGAGGCAACAAAACGGTTACAGCTAAGCTATTTACATTTCTTATCCCCTGTGGTATATTGTAGACAGAGGTAAACGTTATGTTTGGGGATAATCTTAAAAAGTACAGAACCGAAAAAGGCTTTTCACAGAGTGAACTTGCTGAAAAGTTGTACGTTTCACGGCAATGTGTTTCAAAATGGGAAAAAGGTACAACACAGCCCGATCTGGAAACTCTGATACAAATAAGCGAACTGTTGGGCGTATCCACTGATACGCTTATAAAAGAAAATTGCGCCGGACGCGCTATCCTCAAGAAGGATTATTTAAATAAATATTTGTTTATTGCAAACATACTTGTCGCGCTGTTTTGTATACTTTCTTTTATAACCTTATGGGGATTTTTACCCGATACGATACCCGCCCACTGGTCGCACGGAAAAATAGACAGGTACGGTAGCAATGCGGAAATATTTTTACATATTATCTCGGCGGCTACGTTTTTAATAGTTGATATTTTTATATTTATTGTGCTTAAAAACAATTCAAATAAAAAAATAACGGGCGTTTTGCACGGACTCATAGTATTATTTCAAGTTGCGTATCTGATTTTTGTAATCGTATTATATGCAAAATATATTACTGAAATCTGGGTTTTTTCATGTTTTTCGGCAAGTTTTGTTCTGTGTATTTCAATAGCAATACACCCTAAAATCAGTAAACAAAACAGCTGGCTTGGCGTGCGGATACACGAAACGCTGTCAAACGAAACTGTATGGAATAAGACTAACGAGCTTGCCTGCTACCTGTTTACTCTTTGTTCTTTGATTATCTTCACATTCAGCCTTATTGTAAAGTCCTACTATTCGCTTATCAGCTTTTTGGCTTATATTATTCCTACAATCATATCGATTGTTTACGCTAAATATATTTATTCAAAAATAAATTGAAAAATTATTTTTGTTCTGATATAATCAGTTTATAAAATCAAGGCGGAAAATTGAATGAACAAATACGGACCCGACCCTAATAAGGCTTTCCCTAACGAGAATATACCAAGCCTTTGTTATATTAAAAACGTGATAAAGCGCCCCAATATTATTGTGGGCGATTATACCTATTACGACGACTGCGACGGTGCGGAAAAATTTGAAAAGCACGTTACGCACCACTACGAATTTAACGGCGATAAACTGATTATAGGTAAATTCTGCGCGATTGCAAAGGGCGTTGAATTTATTATGAACGGCGCAAACCACCGTATGTGTTCCGTTACCACCTACCCCTTTAATATCATGGGCGGAGGCTGGGAAAAGGCTACTCCCAAACTTGAAGAGTTGCCGCTTAAAGGCGACACCGTTATCGGCAACGACGTCTGGATAGGTCAGAACGTAACTTTTTTGCCAGGTGTGCACGTGGGCGACGGAGCTATTATAGGCGCAAACTCGGTAGTTTCAAAGGACGTTCCGCCCTACCACATTGTTGGCGGCAACCCTATTAAAGTTATACGCAAACGCTTCGATGACAAAACAATAGAGTTTTTACTCAACCTGAAATGGTGGAACTGGACTCCTGAAAAAATATTTGATAATCTTGAAATTTTG
This sequence comes from Clostridia bacterium, assembly GCA_029061155.1. Lineage (GTDB taxonomy): Bacteria > Bacillota > Clostridia > Christensenellales > Borkfalkiaceae > Coproplasma. Next base: position 1,695 of record JAIDSQ010000035.1, on the reverse strand, counting down.
TGCAGCGGGGATATTTCCAAAATTAAAACGCTTGTATAAAATATATTGACTAACGCCCCTTCTATAACTATAATTAGTATAGTTACGTAACGGATAAAGATTGTTGAATTGTGAAAAAACTTGTTAACTTGAGAATACCCGTTTTACTTGCGTGCTTTCTGGCTTTTGGTACTGCTGTCGGGTACGTTTTTCATTATTTTTCAATAGACCTTCTTTGGATTACCGCGACTGTTCCTACCGTCGCGGTAATTTTGATATTTGTCAGAAAAGGCGCACATGTGCGGGTGACAATTGTTCTTACCGCCGTTATCTTTATTGTGGGCGCAGTTGCCACTTATATTAAAATTGATAACTTCGGTAAAAGCCAAATTGCCGACAATACATACTGTTCGATATCGGCTACGGTAAGCGATAAGAGCGCCAACGCGCGAGGCGAATATATAATTTTAACGAATATTACCGCGAACGATACTAAGATTAACGGAAAGATGATTGCATACCTCGGGGAGTTTTACGGCGACTTCTGCGATATTGGATATACAGTTCAATTTAAAACAGCTATAAACAAAAATAGAACTTTTGAATACGGCAAATCCAATTATTTTCTTGCAGAAAACGTTAAATACAACTGCTACGTAAATTCGGGAGTCAGGGCTGAGGAAGGCTTTTCTCTATTCGGTAGTATACGCATTGCGATACGCAATATGCTGTTTGAAAATCTTGACGGCGAAACTGCAGCTATTGCGTACGGTATGCTTACAGGCAACACGCAGTACATTGAGGACGGTGCTTTACAAAATTTCAGGTACGGCGGAATAGCGCACATATTTGCCGTTTCGGGTCTTCACATAGGCATTGTATACGGACTATTTTATTTTTTAAGTAAAAGGTTAAGACTGAACAGATGGGCAACGATATGTTTGTGCTTACTGCCGGTCTTCTTTTACGTCGGCATTTGCGGGTTCACCCTCTCCTCCGTGCGCGCCGCCGTTATGTGTACGGTTTCGCTATTTGCGCGCAAGTTTCATAAAAAATACGACGGTCTTAATTCCCTTGCGCTTTCAATAATTATTATACTGTTAATCAATCCTCTCAATATGCTGTCCGTCGGGTTTCAACTTTCCGTATGTGCCGTCGGCGGAATAGTACTCTTATCTTCAAGGCTTACTTGCAGATTTAAAAAAGTACCGAGAAAAATTGCAAAACCTGTCGGAGTTGCGCTCGGTGCGCAGGCGGGAACGCTGCCTGTTATGCTGACGAATTTCGGCTACATAAGCGGCGCGGGGCTATTGCTTAATATCATCATTGTTCCCATACTTTCAATACAGTTTATTGTGATGTTTATAAGTACCGTAATTGCGCTTATTGTGCCGTTCGCCTCTTCGGTTATAATACCGTATTCAGTACTCCCGCTTGAATTTATAGTATCGTTTTTTATTGATTCGGGATTTGAAAATGCGCTTATAAAGGGCTTTGGCGCGGGTCTGTTTTTGCCTGTGTATTATATTGGACTTGCAATTCTTTCCGATAAGATTAATATGAAACTTTTAACGCGTATAATTGCGCTTGGCTGTACTGTCGTTATTCTGATTTCATACGTTCTTGTCAAAATGTTTATACCCTTTAGTGATTTCACCGTTGCAGTCAGCGCATATTATAACGGCGGGGAAGTGCTTATAAAATCGCATCTGTATA
>JAIDSQ010000034.1:10873-13921 GCA_029061155.1 Clostridia bacterium | reverse complement strand
GTAATGAAGAGAGCAAAACATTTTATTACCTGTAAGGGAAAGTTTTACGGCGCGGACAGTTTTGCGCAGGTTAAAACAAATCTGCTTATTGCGGGTACTGGCGAAATAAACAAACAGCTTACAATGTTTTCCGAGCCCTCTACCGCACTTTCCGCTCTCACGGGAGAGATATGAAAATTTTTATTACCGATAGTTCCGCCCCCTCTTTCTTCACCTCCGTATTCGACGCGTTTAATATAAAAGAATGTGTGATTACTTCCGACGAGAACGTTCAGCTTGCGTTTGACAGCGAAGTTGTGCGCGTTGGGTATGACGCCGAAAAATGCGAACGTGTACGAAGCGGTATTGCAAAATACGACAAATATGCCGAGGACGAAATTCTATTGGCGCTAAGAAGTTGCGACCCGCTTAAAGAGCAGATTGCGTTTGAGTATATAAAAACTCTTATGAAAAACAGGGCGCCGATAAGAAAGATGATGAGCCTGCCCGAAGTGATAGAGTTTGACGACATTATACACAAAGTGACGGGCGAGGCGCACAAACTTAAAGGGTTCTTACGGTTTATGGAAAGTAAGGATAAAGTGCTTTACGCCCCCTACTCGCCTGATAACAACATTACTGACATTTTAATGGAGCATTTTGCCGAGAGGCTGAAAAGCGAAAGGTTTGTTATTCACGACGTAAAGCGCAAGATTGCGGGAATGTATAACGGTAAAGAATGGATAATGAACTATGTGGGCGAGGCGGAAATTTACCTTTCCGAATACGAGCGCGCATTTGAAAGTTTGTGGAAAAAGTATTATGTCGCAGTAAACATAAAAGAACGCCCGCACGAAAAACAGATGAAAGGCTATATGCCAGTGCGGTACTGGAAATTTCTGCCTGAAAAAAAACAATAAATATATCCCGCTATACTTCGTTTGCGAAGATAGCGGGATATATTCAATCTAAGTTCTATTATTGAACGGTAAAGCCCGTCCATTCAATCTTGTTATACTGCATTACGTCTGTAGACTTTTTCATTCCTAAACTTTCATAGAAAGGAATTGCATTTTCATTCGCCACTAAGTAGACCGCAATATCCTTTTCTCCGCCCGCAAGCGTATGCGCTGTTTTTATTAACCGTCTTCCTATGCCTTGCCTTTCGTAATTTCTATCCACACCTAAATCGGTTACGTATAGCCAATAAGCAAAATCAGTTAAACCGAACAGCACGCCAACGATTAGTTTTTCCTCATTTCTTGCTACAAGACTTATTGACGCATTATTGACGAGTTTTGATATTCTTTCGGAAAACCGTTCTTGGGGATATTGTGAACCCAAATTAGTACGTTTAAGAAAATCTATATATTCATCCTTAGAAATGCGTTCACTTACGATAGTTATTTCAGGATTCATAAAAGTCCGCTTTTTATTATATTTTTTTAAGAACTTTATCGAGGAAGTCGGAAAGGTAATTATTTTCCACCTCTTCAAGTTTGCCGCTGTCGGCGGCTTTGGTAAGGTCGGGGTCTATGGGAAGTTTTGCTACAGCGGGTATGCCGTATTCAAGCGCGAGCGCGTCCACTCCGCTTTCACCGAATACGGAAATTTTTCTTCCGCAGTCGGGGCATTTGATATAGCTCATATTTTCAACTATACCTAAAATAGGCACGTTCATCATCTGCGCCATATTTACAGCCTTTTGGACTATCATTCCGACTAAGTCCTGCGGGGTGGTTACAATTATTACGCCGTCAAGTGGAATACTCTGAAATACTGTCAAAGGCACGTCGCCTGTTCCGGGGGGCATATCGATAAACATAATATCTACGCCCGTCCATATAACGTCCGTCCAGAACTGAAGTACCGTTCCCGAAATGAGCGAACCGCGCCAAACGACTGGCTCCGCCTCGTTTTCCAAAAGAACGTTCATTGACATTACCTGAATACCGCCGTCCGATACCGTGGGTAAAATTCCGTTTTCACTGCCCATTGCGCGGTCGCATATTCCGAACATTCTGGGTATGGAAGGTCCCGTTATATCGGCGTCCATAACAGCAGTTACCTTGCCCTTATCCTGCGATGCTGCCGCAAGCAATGCACACGTCATAGACTTGCCTACACCGCCCTTTCCGCTGACTACAGCTATTACTTTTTTTATATCACTAAGCTCATGAGGCTTTTTTAAAAGGCTTTCCTTTTTGCGGGAAGAACAGTCCGCACCGCAAGAGGAACAGTCGTGTGAACAATTTTCTGCCATAAAATCTCCTTATTATTACTTTTATCGACTATATTTTAAATTATAGGCATAAATTTGTCAATTAAAACCTTATAAAGTTGCTTGCCAAACGGCAAGTTTTCTGTTAAAATAATTCTACTGTGCTAAGTGGGGAGTTAGCGGTGCCCTGTACCTGCAATCCGCTATAGCAGGACTGAATGTCTTTCCCGACGAACCAAGTGGAAAGCTGCGCCTTATAAGGGGTGTTGATACCAAGGTCTTATGCAACCGAGCGCTGCGAACCGTGTCAGGATAGGGATATAGCAGCACTAAACAGCTTACTCGGTGTGCCATAAGGTAGCTTTGGAGTAGCTACCTGTAAGGTTTACGTTTCGGCTTGTTTCGGCAAAAAAGACTGCACAGCTTTTTTGAAAATGTTACCGCCCGCGCCATTGGCGCGGGCGGTTTAACTTTACTTATTTATTAAACATAATGCGTTCGCTGCGGAACATAAAGCTTAGTACCACTACTAAGGCTATGGCAAGGACTATGTTTGAAATTATTGCAAGCACAAATTTTATCGGCGTTATAGAGAAAGTGAAAATCGCAGACATTGCAAGTTCGCTGCCGAGAAGGGGCATTGCATACAAGCCCACTGACGCGCTCGGTATTACTATCGATACTACGCCTAAAATAATAATTAAAATCATTAAAGGCGTTATAAGCGTACCCGCCTCTTTGACGCTTTTTGCAAATGCGGATAACACGGAGAAGGCGGAAATTATTACAAGCACTGCCGAAATTATCAAGCCGAAAATCATAAAGTAGTCGCCCGCGCCGTAGTATAC
>JAIDSQ010000034.1:0-10863 GCA_029061155.1 Clostridia bacterium | reverse complement strand
GTAGTATACTGCAACGTCTCCTCCTGCAAGTCCGCCCATTAATTTAGGAAGTGACAGAATTACGCCCAAAAAGCTTGAAATACCGCTGAGCAACGCGAAACAAGTCAGGCTTAATATTTTGCCGAGCGCAAGCTCCCACCGCTTTATGGGCGTTATGAGCATTGTCGCCATTGTACCCCTTTCCTTTTCGCCCGCAATTGCCTCGGGGGCAACTGCTACACAGCCCGAAACAAGCAGTGCGAACATCAGCATAGGCATAAACATTGCAAGCATTTTGCCCGCCGATTCCTTTTCGCCGGCAAGGTCATTATCGCCTTTTAAATTTATTGTAAACGAAGACTGTTTAAATCCTTCCAAAACGGAGCTTATTACAATATAGCCCTGAAACGAACTGTCAAAAGATGAATTATACAGTATTTTTACGTCGGGACCGGTTTTGTCGGTGCCCATTAAAACTTCATCAAAATGGTCGGGGAAAATTACAAGTATATCGAGTGTTCCTTCCGCCACTGCTTTTTGAGCCGACTCTTCGGTAAAGCTATCGTCAACTTCCAGAATTTCATCGAAAACCGGTAAAAGCGTTTCCGGCATATTTACAACGTACGCTGAATACGTCGTCTCCCCGTCAGGTGTGATGACACTTGACATTACGGAACCCATTAATGAATAGACGAGGTAAATTAAAAGTCCGGGTAAAAGAACGGTTATTATCATTCTTCTATCTTTGAAAAAGCGGGAAAATTCTTTTTTAATTATTGTTAGTACGTTTTTCACTGCTCTTCCCCCACGGTATTTTTATATAAGTCGAAGAATGTTTCTTCAAGATTTTTTTCTTTTGTTATATTTTCAAGAGTGTCAAGCGCGACAAGCTTTCCGTCGATTATAACGCCAACTCTATCGCAAAGCTTTTCTACAAGACCGAAAATGTGCGTTGACAGAATTATGGTTTTACCTGCAGCTTTAAGCTCAAGCAAAAAGTCTGTTACTACTTTTGCGGTAAGTACGTCAAGTCCGTTAGTCGGTTCGTCAAATATAATAAAATCAGGGTCATGCACTATTGAAATTACAAGCGAAACTTTTTGTTTCATACCTGTGGAAAGATTGGCAAGCTTGACTTCGGCAAACCTGTCTATACCGAATTTTGCAAACAATTCGCGTTTACGGCTGTCCCTTACACCCTTTTCAACACCGTACAATTCACTGAAAAAGTTAAAAAGATATTCGGGTGTAAAGAAATCTTCAAGCTTTAATTCGCTTGTTAAAAAACCTATTTTACCCCTCACCTTTTCTTCGTCGGTAATGATGCTTGCCCCGTCGATATAAGCGTTTCCGCTGTCAGGTCTTATAAGTGTTGCAAGCATACGGAGAGTTGTAGTCTTACCTGCGCCATTTGGACCTAAAAGCCCGAAAATTTCGCCACGGTATGCAGTAAAAGACAGATTGTCCACCGCCACTTTTATACTCGAATTGGTTCTCTCAAGCTTTTGCTGTTTGCGTGAAAGCTTAAAAGTTTTTCTTAAATTTTCAACTTTTAAAATTTCTTCCATATTTCACCTTACACGAATAATTCCATAATCCACATAATAGCCATAATCGCGATTCCCACCGAAGCTGCGGCAAAAAAGCTTTTTACACCGCCCTTACGGCATTGGAAATTGTAGCCGTTTTTATCGCGAACGAGCATAACTACGCTGCCTATCGCCGCTGCAATCGCTAAAAGAATTACCAAACCTATAATGCTCAACTCGTTTTCTGTAAGCCCTTCCATGACAGAAGCATCCGCCTCGCCCGCAACCACGCTTATTATAATCACAAACAGGTTATTTAGAAAATGCACGAACATTCCCGGAAGAATCGAATGCGAACGGTTGGCAAGCAGCGCGAGCGCACAGCCCAAGAAAAACTGGTGTACCGTCTGCGCCGCCGAACCATGCAAAAGCGCGAAACAGAAACCCGTAACCAAAACGGCGCGCACGCTGCCCATAGACTGTTCCGCACAGTTCAACATTATTCCGCGCACAAGAAATTCTTCAAACACAGCGGGAATAATTGCAATAAAAATTATTGCCGGTATTATCGCCGCGCCCGACATATCGGGCATATAACTTGCCGAAGAGCTGTCGTAACCAAAACTTTCAAGCACCTTCAGGACGTACGCATTTGCTAAAGTTCCCACGAACAACAGCCCGAAGGCGAGCGCCGCGGCCAACAAAAAATACTTGGGACGGGTTTTTGCGGGACATACCGTTCTTAACCCCACTTTGCGGCAACGCACTATCACAAGTGCGGTAAGGGTAATAGCTATCGGAGATATGATAGTCTGAATGTAGAACTCAACCGTTTCGGGCAGATTGACAAATTTTAAAATAAGCACCGTTATAACCGATAGCACAAGGTAAATTATAACGTCGAGCGAATACGTGAGCCCGCCCGTTATAGAAGATAAACCGAGTTCGCGTTTTAAATATTTGACTTTTACGGGAGGCTTTGCTTCCTCTTCGGTATAATTTTCAGTATTGAAAAAATCGTAGTCCCGCATAATAAATCTCCGTGGTAATATAATTATAGTGAACATAATGTTCCTTGTCAACCATTTAGGAACATTTTGTTCTAAAATATAATATATGAATAAGTTCAACGAGCGGTTAAAAGAACTGCGTATTGAAAAGGGATATACAAGAGGCGCACTTGCCGAACAATTAAATGTTTCGGTAAGGCTTATAGCTTACTGGGAAAGCGGACAACGCGAATGCGGGTTTGACACGCTTATTTCTATTGCAGAATTGTTTTCGGTAAGTGTTGATTATTTACTTGGCAGAACTGAATATTAATAATTTTAAAGGGCGGTGTTACCGCCCTTTTTTCATATTAATTGAAACAACCGCAACACTGCAATACAACGCATGCAATTGCAAGAAGTACAAGATACAGACTGAACCATTTGTAGTCCGCTTTCTGTATTACTTTAAGCATAACTTTTACAGCAAACAGTCCGACGACTGCCGATACTATAAAACCAAGCGCTATGCACCAGCCGTACTGTGCGCCGTTTACGGCGAAATCCTGCTGAATTTCACCTTTGATAAGTCCTTTACCAAGCGAGAAAACAAAACTGCCGAGTATTACGGGGATACTCATTAAGAACGAGAATTTAGCCACGTCCTCGCTTTTACCGCCCGCAAGCGTCCCTGCGCATATCGTGGAACCGCTCCTTGAAATGCCGGGGAGTACCGCTACCGCCTGGGCAAGCGCCATGGGAATAACCGTACGCCAACACAGGGGAAGGATATTTTGTCTGCGTTTCACAAACATTTCCGTAGCGAACAGCACGGATGCAGTAACAGTAAAGAATACCGCAAGCAATACGCCGATATAAGCAAAATTCTGACCGAGGTCGTCGATTATATCCTCAAGCAACAGTCCTACTATTCCCGCAGGAACAGACGCTACAACCAAAAAACCAAGCGTTGAAAATGGTTTTTTGAAAAGTGCAATTATGTCTTTCCAGAACACTGCGCACACCGCAACAAGCGTACCGAGATGCAGTATTATGTTAAAGAACAACCCGCCTTCTTCAATGCCGAATATCCTTTGTAGAAATACGAGATGTCCGCTTGACGACACGGGTAAAAACTCAGTTAAACCCTGCGTAAGCCCAAGAACTATTGCCTGCCAGATTTCCATTAATTATTGTCCAAATCGAGTAAGTTCTGATACCTGTTCTCATATTTGACTACTGTTACGTCTTCTTTGCTGTAGTCGTTGATGATTTTGTCTCTGCGGGTCTTGGTTACGTCGGAGAGGTTAGTTGTCTTTATCCACTCGAAGAAGAGGTTTTCAAACGTGCCCTTCTCTTCTATGTTAGCCGCCCAGTCGGGTGTATAAACATTGCCGTTATTGCCGTTTTCGTCGAAATCGAAGGCATAGGTTACATAAATGAGGTGCCAGCCGTAGTCGCCTGCGCAGACATTGAATGCGCCCGAGCCCTGACTTACGGCAAGTTTTGCTGCGTATTCAAATTCCTTGATATAGTTTGTATCGTAAGCAGAAACATTGTAACCTACGTACTGTGAAAGAACTCCGGTATCAGTAGTATATGCAAACTGAAGTTCGTTAACGGCGCTCATTGCCTTGTAACGGTCTGATTTGACATTAAACAAATCTTTATCGTTGAAGTCGCTGCCGTTTTCAAATTCAACACGACCGCTTGCGTAAACAAACTTGGAATAGTCGATATCCTTTTTGTCTTTTTCGAACTTGTCGACTTCATAATAAGCCGTGTTCTCAAGAGTAGTATTGGGGTTGTAGCCGTCGAACTTAACCTTATCGCCACCAAGTACAAAGTTAATATATTCAGAGAACTCTCTGAGCATACCGTCTATAGTGAGTTCTTCTCCGATTACAGTGTAGCTGCCGTCGGTATTTTCGCATACTTTTCCGTTGTACGAATATCTGCCGTCATAAGCGAGCAGCTTTTCATATCTGCCACCCTCTTCGCTATTGAGAAGGTTGCCTTCAAAGAACAGATAATCACGGTCACCTTTACCGAAATATTCATATTCGGGATAGTTTTCACTTACTTTGAAACTGTAATTGTCTGCGCCGTTGAACCAAACAGAACGCTGATCTTCAGTCTTGATTTCTCTTAAAAGCTTATTTCTTTCTCTGTAATAGTAGTCGTTATCGTCGTTTGCATTTTTAATGCTTGTAAGCTCGGAAAGTTTAACGCTTTGTCTTGCGCTGAAAGGTAAAAGTATGTTGTATACAAAACCGAATTTACCCTTTTTAGGATCCCCATTATTATCCTCAGTGCCCTTGATTGCGCTGTCGGCAGTCGAGGGATTGTAGAGAATGAACGACGTTGCAGACATGCTACCCATAGCCGTTTCAAACGCAGACGCTGTCGAATAGTTATCGGTCTGATCTTCCAAAAGGTCGTTGTAAACTTTATTTAAATATTTATAATTGTCTTTTTTAAGTTCTTCTTCCTGCTGAACGTGGTATATATCGTCGTAGTATTTGTTGACTATACGCGATTCCAGCTGGGAGATGTATTCGCTTTGAATATATTTAAGATCCAGAACCTTGTTAAGGTTGCCCGCCTCATCCGCATCGATAAGGTTGTTTCCGCGGAGGTTGTTTATAAATATGTTGTAGGCTTTAACTCTCGTAGAAAGGGTAGTTCCTTCCAAAGCGTCGTCCTTATATGCTCCGCTATCGGAAAGAAGATAACCTTCATAACCTGTATATACACCGTAATCAAGCGACTTCTTATCCGCTTTTACGGGATAATAATTATCCTGTTCGGTATTTAGATTGGTAGGAGTTGTACGCGTGCCTTCGCCTTTGAACTCGCTCTCCTCCTTTAAGATAGTGTGTTCGTAACTGTCGATAGCAGAGTTAAGCGATGAATACAGCTTGTACTTTGCAAGCTGAACCTGCACGCTGCTTTCACCGCCGAGAAGGTACTCATACTTTTCCTTTTCGGTGCTAAGCTTATTGTATTCTGTAAGTGCGTTCGCGTCGTACACCAAATCGCTTTGCGTGTTTGTGGACTTGTCCTTTAACAGCTCAAGCGTTGCGTACTGCGTAAGGATAGCGTTATTCACAAGCGCATCCATAAGCATATTGAACGTATCCTTATACGAATTGCCGTTATTCTGAACATACGAATAACCTACGTTGAGGAAATACGAAACTAAGTCTCTTTTGATAATCGACGTGGGATTTATCGCATCTTTATAAGCGAACAAATTACTTTCTTCAAACTTGTCCCCTTTTCTTATGTCGATAGTGGCAATAACCTGTTCCATATCGGCTTTACTGTTTTTTGATACGAGCGAACAGCCTGTAAATGTTGCCGTTAAAGCAAAACATGCAGCCATAGCGCCTATTGCAATTCTTTTTTTAATCATAAACTTAACTCCTGTCGTCAGGTGGCTATAAAATACCAATAACAATTATATAATATCCGCGCGATTATGGCAAATCATTTTTGGTGTATTTAAGTAAAACTTATTGCAAATTTTAAAAATTTTGACATTTCGAGCATAGTTTTCGCGGGATTTGAGTGCGGAGGGAAAATAATAAGCGGCGCTTTTGCCATTGACAGTTTAACCCTGCCCGCATATCTGTCGAGCGACGCCCGTATGCGCGCGTCCTTTAATGTGTTTATGGAAGGCAATTCCAAAGACCCTTCGTTGCTGTCTACGCATATTTTTTTGACATTGAATTTTGCCGCATAAGATTTTAATACGGCGATTATAAGAAGGTTTAAGACTTCGTCGGGCATCGGACCGTAATTGTCCTCTATTGACAGACAGACGCGCTTGTAGTCCTCTACCGTCCTTATCTCGGCAATCTGCTTGTAGCAGTCCATTCTGCCGGCGTTGGACTCTATATATGCCTCGGGTATGTATGCCGTAGCCTTTAAGTCAAGTTCGGCGGTGAACGAACTTTCGCCCGTAAGTTCTTCCTTCAACAGTTTGGAGTACAATTCGTAACCCACTTTATCCATATGTCCGTGCTGTTCGGCGCCGAGCACATTGCCCGCACCGCGGATTTCCAGATCTCGCATTGCCACCTTGAAACCCGAGCCTAATTCGGTAAACTGCATTATGGCTTTAAGTCTTTCGGTTGCGTCGGATGTCAACACCTTTTCGGGCTTGAACGTAAAATATGCCTGCGCGAGGCGCGAACCTCTGCCCACTCTGCCCCTGAGCTGATACAGCTGCGAAATACCGAGCCTGTCGGAATCGATTACAATTATGGTGTTGGCGTTGGGTAAGTCTATTCCGTTTTCTATGATAGTCGTGGTTACGAGAATATTCTTTTCGCCGCGGTAAAAAGAAAATACGCTGTTCTCAAGTCTGTCGCGCTCCATTCTGCCGTGCGCGTAACATACCTTGCCTTCGGGGATAATCTGCGCTATTCTGCCCGCGAACGACGAAATTGTTTCTACCCTGTTATACAGAATAAACACCTGACCTCCGCGCGACAGTTCTCTTATACAAGCGTCGCGGATGAGCGTTTCGCTCTCCTCCACTACGTACGTCTGTACGGGCAGCCTCTTTTGCGGCGGCGTGTTTATAGTGCTTATATCCCTTATTCCCGCAAGCGACATATGCAGTGTGCGCGGTATGGGAGTTGCCGTCATTGTAAGGCAGTCGATATCATTTTTGACGTGTTTGATTTTTTCTTTATGCTCCACACCGAAACGCTGTTCTTCGTCGAGGACTAAAAGTCCTAAATCGTAAAATTTCACATCTTCGGAAAGAAGGCGGTGCGTACCCACAATAAAGTCTATATCACCGTTAGCAAGGCGCTTTAACGTTGCCGCCTGCTGTGCGGGAGTTTTGAAACGGTTGAGTTTTTCAACTCTTACTCCAAAGTCGGCAAACCTCTCCAATGCGGTATTGAAGTGTTGTTCGGAAAGTACGGTTCCGGGGCACATTAACGCCGCCTGCTTACCGCCGAGTACGCAGAGATACACAGCGCGCAATGCGACTTCTGTTTTGCCGTAGCCTACGTCACCGCAAAGAAGTCTGTCCATTACCTTGTCCGAACACATATCCGCCTTTATCTCTTCGATTGAAACGAGCTGGTCGGGCGTTTCCTCATAGCTGAACGCGTCCTCGAACTCCTGCATCATAACGGTGTTTTCAGGAAATTTGTAACCTTTTTTATCCTTCCTTTCGGCGTACAGCTGTTTGAGGTCAAAGGCGAGTTCGCGTATTGAACGTTTTACTCTTTCCTTTACTCTGTCAAATTCCGCGCCGCCTATTTTAGAAAGCGTAGGGTTGCTGTCGCCCACGTACTTGGAAAGAACATCCATTTGTTCGACGGGAACATACAGAACGTCGCCGCCCTTATATTCGAGCGCGACATATTCCTTTATGCCGTCGGTAGTTTCTATTTTTTTAGTGCCCGTTATTCTGCCTATACCGTGCTTTTCGTGGACGGCATAGTCGCCTATTTCGGGCGCGCTGAACATATCGCCGCGCTTTTTTCTAATGCGTTTAGTTGTTAATTTTGTATACAAGTCGGAGCTGCCCAAAATGACGAGCTTGCTTTCGTGCAGGATAAGTCCGTGGGGCATTTCGTCCGAACATATGCTTACTCCGTGAAGAGCCTGAAGTCTGTCGGGCACCGGATAGAGCGGGAAATATTCGTCGCTGAAAATTTCGCTCAGGCGCTCGGTGCGCTGAATACTGCCTGTGTAAATAAGTATTCTGTAGCCGTTAGACAGCCAGTTTTTTATATCCGTAACAAGCTGCGGCATTGCGTTTAAATATGACGGCGCGGGCGTGGAAGTCAAGTTATAAGTGCGCAGAGGCTTGAAAAACTGCGTGCTCGTGGTAAACGTCTGCAACGCAACGGCGTGGCGGCTTGTCAGATTATCGAACATTATTTCAGGTGTAATAAGCTGATTTAAGGAAAACGAAAAAGCCTCTCCGCCCTTTTTAAGTTCCTGAACGCGCTCGGCGTGTTCTTTATATACGGCGTTTATTCTGTCGTTTATTGACTTACATTCGTCGAGAATGACCGTTACGGCTTCGGGTAAAATATCGAAAAGCGTGCGTGAATTTTTCAAAAGCGGCATTACAAACGACGCGCCCGTGAACGGCAGACCGCTTTCAAGCTTTTGAGAAATATCTTCGGCAATACTCTTTGCACGCTTGAATGAAGTTGAATCCTGACAAGTTTTAAGGCATTTTGATATTTCGTTTTTTATTGCGGAAATATCTTCGCTTGAATACTGTGCGTCCGTTGCGCTTACGATAGAGACACTTTCAATCTCTTCAAGGCGTTCGCCGCTTGTACTGTCATAGGGGCGTATTCTTTCCACCGTGTCACCGAAGAAATCGATGCGCACTGGGTTATCACAATTGACTGGGAAAATATCGAGTATATCGCCGCGAACGGCAAACGCACCGCGGGTTTCAACCGAGTATTCGCGGGTGTAGCCCATACTTACGAGTTTTGACGGAATTGAAAGATAGTCGTAATCTTCACCGACTTTAAGGCGGATTTGCTGTATGCGCGCGGGCACAAGCTGCATTAACGATTCCGCGTCGCACACAATTAGTTCGGCGCCTTCGGTTATTTGGTGTATTGCAGTAATTCTTCTGAACAGCGCGTCCTTTGAAAGCGCGTCTTTATAGAGAATGACTTCATCCTTTGCGGGAAGTAGAACGCACTTTTTGCCTGACAGCGCGCATAATGACTGGTATGCTTTGTTCGCTGACACCGCGTCCGCCGTCACATATAAAACCTTGCCCGTGAGCATGGACGCCGTTAAATATTTATGTGCGTCGGAAACGCCGAAAACCGCCGTCGGCGTGCCGAGGCGGATATCGTTTTTAAGGGCTGTATAATTGCCCCCTATACTGTCGAATGTGAAAAAGTTTTCCTTCAAAATAGTCCTTATAATCAGTTAACCGTTAAATTGCGTCATTACGCTTTCCACTGTTTCCCCGCGCGCTAGCGCGATAGCCGCGTCCGCAGCACGCGTGCATGCGGATATGAACAGGTCGTAGTCCTCTTTATTGACTTCCGACAATACGTAATTTATTATGGGAATATTGACATCTTTGTCGCGTATGCCTATTCTTATTCTTACAAAGTCTGAAGAGTTTATTTCGGCAATTACGGAACGCATTCCGTTATGCGTGCCCGCACTGCCTGAGGGGCGTATCCTCAAAGAACCCTTGGGTATATCGTAGTCGTCATAAATAACAACAAGGTCTGCGGGGGTTGCCTTATATTTTGCAAGCAACTGTTTAACCGCTCTGCCGCTGTTGTTCATATATGTTATCGGACGGGCAAGTATTACCTTTTCACCGTCAATGTTGACTTCGGCGGTATATGCCTCGCACTCCTTCTTTTTGAACTTTTTATTGAGCTTGGCGGCAACGTCGCCGACGGCGATATACCCCATATTATGAAACGTTTTAAAATACTTTTCTTCGGGGTTGCCTAAGCCTACGATTATTTTCATGGTTATCCTTTTATTTTAAATGCCACAGAAAGCTGTGGCACCGGTATTAATCAGTCGTAAATTTTCGACATGGGTCTGTCGAGATAAACATTTTCGATTGCAGAGGCGAAAATGGGCGCCGTGGAAATCATTTTAAATATCGGCAGCATTTTCTCCTTGGGTATATTTATGGTATCGAGCATTGCAAGCTCGGTTATCGGCGAGGCGGCAAGTCTTTCGATTGCGGGACCTGAGAGAACTCCGTGCGAACAGCAAGCATATATTTCTTTTGCGCCCGCCTCTTTCAATGCGATTGCGCCCTGAACCATCGTTCCTGCCGTATCAATCATATCGTCAATCATGAGGCAGTTTTTACCTTTTATATCGCCGATAATATTCATAACTTCCATTATGTTAGCTTTAGGACGGCGTTTATCGATAATTGCCATTTTCGCGTCCATGCGCGCGGCAACCTTTCTTGCCCTCGACACCGAGCCTATATCGGGAGAGACGACTACAAAGTCATCATCCACCTTGGCTTTAAAGTGATTATACAGTGTAGGTCCGCCGACGAGGTTATCGAGGGGAATATCGAAAAAGCCCTGAATCTGGAGGCAGTGCAAGTCCATTGTAAGGACTCTGTCCGCGCCTGCGGAGGTGATTAAATTTGCTACAAGTTTTGCTGTGATAGGTTCTCTCGAACGCGCCTTTCTGTCCTGACGCGCATACCCGAAGTAAGGAATTACCGCCGTAATTCTGCCCGCGCTTGCACGCTTTGCCGCGTCAATCATTATGAGAAGTTCCATAAGATTGGTGTTTACGGGGTAGCTTGTGGACTGAATCAAAAACACGTCTTTTCCGCGAATGGAGTCATCGAAACGAAA
>JAIDSQ010000033.1 GCA_029061155.1 Clostridia bacterium | reverse complement strand
CCGTTGTAAACGCCGCACAGCTCGACAGCTGTATACGCGACAACCTGAACGAGAACGCCGAGCGTGCTATGGCGGTTATTAACCCCTTAAAGCTTACAATAACCAACTACACGGGCGAGGAAGAGCTTGAGTTCGATAAAAACCCTATGCAGGAAGGCAGCGGAACAAGAACCGTCAAATTTACAGGCACCGTATATATCGACAGGGACGACTTCTCTTTAAATCCCCCGCCCAAATACAAGAGACTGCAGAAGGGTGGAACGGTTCGTCTTAAAAGTGCGTATATCGTACGCTGTGATGAAGTTAAGCTCAATGCAAACGGCGAGGCGGAAGAACTCTTATGTACGTACTTCCCCGAAACTCGCAGCGGTCCAGACCAGCCTTCAACTGTTAAAGCCAAGGGCGTTATTCAGTGGGTAGACGCAAAGTACGGCTGCGACGCCGAGTTCAGACAGTACGAGCCTCTTTTAACTGACGAACAGTATCCTGATCAGGACTACGCCGAAAGGTTAAATAAAAACAGTGAAAAGGTCTATCGCGGTAAAGCCGAACCCTATCTTGCCGAGTGCGAAGAGGGTAAGCCCTTCCAGCTTATGCGCACAGGTTACTATAAAAAGTGTACCGAAGGCGGGCTTGTGCTTTCCGAAATAGTATCGCTAAAAGACAACTTCAATAAATAAATCGTAAAAGTAAAACGGCGCACCTCGGTGCGCCGTTTATGTTAGATTTCTTCCTTAAAGCTTTCACAGCAAGTACATGATTCGCTGTTGCAGGAGCAACCTACGGTAATCTTGTCAAGCGTGCAGTTACAGCCGTGGAAGTTGTATTTGCAGTTGTTAACGTTGCAAGCAATGTCTTTATTAAAGTTTTGCATATAAATCCTCCGCTAATAATTTGTGCGCGAAAGCACAATTTATACATTTCTGTTGACAAACACGGCGTTTAAATGTAAAATATATGTAATCAGGAGATAAGCTTATGAAAATTATTTTATTGCAGGATGTTAAAGGACAGGGCAAAAAGGGAGAAGTCATTGACGTTAACGAGGGGTACGCCCGCAACTTTTTAATTAAGAAAGGACTTGCCGAGGCGGCTACGGCGTCAAAGCTTAACGATATTTCCCAGAAGAAAGCTGCCGCAGATTATCATAAAGCCGAAGAAATAAAGGCAACCAAACTGATGGCGGAGGAGCTTAAAGGCAAAAGCTTTACGGTAAAAATCAAAGCGGGTCAGAACGGTAAGGTATTCGGCTCGGTAACGGGCGCGAACATTGCTGACGCGCTTTCTTCGGCAGGATATAACGTCGATAAGAAAAAGGTAGTGTTACCCCAGCCCATAAAAACGCTCGGCAGTTACGAAATAGAACTTAAACTTTTGGAAGGCATTTCAACAAAAATCAATATCGAAGTTATAGGCGAATAACAAATAAAACATAAAAGGCTTTCGGATAATCCGAAAGCCTTTTAAAATGTATTTAACGTAATGTGTTTACCACTTAACATTTGCAATCGCTTGCCCCGCATATTTAATTGTAACTGAATGACTTTGTAACGCACCTAAATTTACGGCGGCGGAATTTATCATAATGAACATCGCTATTTTTAACTCCTCGTGCGCCGTAATGAGATATCTATCATTATCAATTGATTGAATATACAATTCCTTGTTATCTACTGCAAAATTTTCTATAACACATTGTTTAGTAAAATCTGTTGAATTATAGATATTGAAATGCAGCTTAATAGTTTTGTCGGTTTTATTGATATATGTTTCGTCCGAAAGATAAGTAATTTCAAAACCGTTTACCGAAACCGTATCGGACTTATTTTTGTTTACTACTACTCCCAAAGTAACCGACAATGCGATAACCGCCGCAAGCATTAAAGCGAGTGCGGATATGAGCACAACGATTAACTTGTTTATACGTTTAGACGTAATAGCAGTCGCTGTTTCGCAATTGACCATCTCAATGTTATCATTAATAAGATAATCAACACTTACTCCGAAAAACGAAGATATAAGTTCAACCGAAGTAATATCGGGAACGCTTTTGCCTTTTTCCCATTTTGAAATTGCTTGTTTCGTTACGTGCAATTCGTCCGCAAGTTGTTGTTGCGTTAAGTTTTTGGAAATTCTTAGTTCCTTAATTTTATTTTTTGTTTTTTCCATAATTCAATTATAGCACAGACAATTTAATCTTTCAATTACAGATTAGTCAACTTGCGGTTGATTTAGGTATATAGTAAAGCCACTGTCAAGTTTTAGCAATAAAAAAACACGGCTCACCACAGCGGTAAGCCGCACTTTTATTGTTTTTTTAATTTTTATCTTCCGCGGCCGCCGCCTCCGCCGAAACCGCCGCCGGAGAATCCTCCGCCAATGCCTCGACCGCCGCCGTTAGAACCCGAAGAAGAGGGGCGGGAGATCATTCCCGAAGAAATTCTGTTCATCGAACTTCTGAGCATACTGTTAATCATTCGGAATTCAATGTAATCCGTGACAAAGTCGCCTGTAATCCAGTCGGGCGGCTGTACCGTAAGGTCGTCAAACTTGTGTTCCCACTTGTCAGTAACTCCTAATACCTGCGCGTAAGGCAGTATATGGTAGTAGAACTGCGGGTCACTTTCAAGCATCATTTCAAGCTGTTTCTTTTCCGCAAGTTCGATAAAGTTCTTGAATCCAATTATATTGTTTAACTGTTCTTTGTAAGCGGGTGTACGCGTAATAAGCATTACCGACACCGCAGATATTAAAATACATACTATAAACAGTATAATCTTAGGTAAAACGCCGATTATTCCCGAAGGGACTATTGCAATATACAATAAACCGAATAAGAGGCAAATGCCTGCAAGCGCAAGATAAAGGAGTATAACCGTCCGCTTTTTAATTTTAAACTTATTGTACATTATCGATTCGGCAAATGCATAAACAATAAGCGCGGGGATAATGGCAATAAAGGGCAAAAGCGTAAACATTTTAGAAGATATGCACATTATTGAAATAATAACGGGGGCAATGCTCAATACCAGTCCGCCCAAAACGGCAAACAGCACCGAAAGCCCTATGCTTTTGCTGTCGTACAACCCCTTGGTCTGTTTGTTTACAATATTAGTTGCCTCTTCAACAACCCTGTAGAACGAGTTTTTAAGCTGTGAAGGTTTAACGCAGTCCCCGCCCGAAAACAGCCTGTTATAAATAAGATGCTGATAGTTAGGGTAACCTTCGGGCAGCGTCTGCCTTATGCGTATTAATACAGGGTCGTCCTTGTCGTCAAGATTAATTTTAATAAATCCCTTATCCGCCCAGTAATATATAAGCGAGGTAATATCTTCGCTGTTGACCTTGTTATCGATAAGCTTACCCATAATAAGCGGGTCCATCTTATCGGGCGCGTCAAAGTTGACGACGGGGGTAAGATAATTTTTATTGAATACAAACAATCTTAAAAGAATAAGTATTAAAAGCACTACTGCGGCGGCAATAACAAAATAGTAGGGGGTAATTTCCGTATAGCTTGAAATTGCGCCGTCCTCAAACGTTAAATTGAATGTAACGCCCTCGTCATACAAACCGTCGAAATGCGCGGTTATAATTGTTCTGCCGTCCTGCGTCTTTTGGCTGTCGTCATATTCCGTGTATTGGTATGTCGAATATAAATGCCCCACGTAACATTCGGAAGAAATATAGCCTTCGGGTAAAATAAGTTTAATATTGATGTCGTTAAGTTCGATATCCTCCCAGCCGTGTCCTACTGGATTGAGGGGGAGCATACCGTCGTTTACCATCGAATTGCTTATATTATACAGGTAAGTGATAATATAACTTTCACTTTGTCCGCGTTTAAAAGTACTGTCGCCTATATCAACCGAAACGAAGTCACTCTCTTCGATATATACATCGTACCAGACGTCCTCAGTTTTTCCGTTCTCTACTTTCTGTACTTTAACGTCACGGACCTGCGCCCCGCCGTTTACGGGTATATCACGTATAAATCCCGTACTGGATACGCCTTTATAGTCGATAGTAATGTTTTCCGTTACCGAAATCGAACAGTTGCTGCCGATATCGTAGACTATGTCGTAATGCGCAACATCAAAGCGGTAAGCGGGGTCGGTATAAGCCTGCGCAGTTTTTCCAGTAAAGCGCATTGTGCAGATTGCGAGTAAAAGCAAAAGCGCAATAAGCGTAATAATAGGTAGTCTTCTGACTTTCTTCATATTATCTCTCTGTATAATAATTAAAATTGAACTTTAACGTTTTGCCTTTCCTGTTCGCTTTCCAACTCAAAGTAAGGCAGCTTTTTAAGGTGCATAATAGATGCGATAATGCTGGTGGGGAAGAGGCGTATCTTGGTATTGAAATGTTGAACAGTAGCGTTGAAGTACTTTCTTGCGTTTGCAAGCTCGCTTTCAATTGACTTCAACTGCCCCTGTAAATCCAAAAAGCCTGTATTTGCTTTAAGCTCGGGATACTGTTCGACAACGACGTTAAGTCCGCGAAGAGTTCTCGAAAGCTCGTTTTCGGCTTGTATCTTCTCCTCGGTAGTGGTGGCGTTGTGCACCATGTTACGCGCTTTTACCACCTTCTCGAAGGTTTCACTTTCGTGCTTTGCATAACCCTTTACGGTTTCGACAATGTTGGGTATAAGGTCATAGCGTTTTTTAAGATAAACGTCTATTCCGTGGAGCGCACCCTCGGTCTGGTTTTCAAACGAAACAAGTTTATTCCTTGTGCAAATTGCCCAAATTACTATGGCAAGCACAACGACAACCGCGGCAACAATACCGACAATGCCTCCGATGGTTAAAGCAAGTAAATTCATAATTTTTTTCTCCTATTTTATAACTTTTTTATCTCTTTCAAAGCGTTCTTTAAAAACGCTTCGGCTAAGCTGTCTTTTCTTATCGCCTGTAAAGCGCTGTCAGGCTCGAACCACTCAACTTCGTCAAGCTCGTTGGGGTCGGGAACGGGAGTACCGTTTTCGGCTATTAACACATAGTTCAGCATAAGCAATTCCTTAGGCTCGTGATAGCGCGAACCCATATATTTATACTTAACCGTGTCAAGCCTCGTTTCCTCTTTAAATTCACGCGTAACGGCTTTTTCGGCGGTTTCGCCTTTCTTTATGTAACCTGCAAACAATATATAATCGTCGCTGCCATTGTGTTTGGCAAGCAGAATTTTATCCTTCGTCCTGTTGGTTACCACCATACTAACCGCCGTAGCAAAGCGGGGGAATCGGTATTCCGCGCAATTTTTGCAATAGGGCACAAGCCCTTCATCCTGTTTAAACATCAGCGTGAGTTTTTCTCCGCACACCGTACAATACATAATTTTTCCTCCTGATCATAAAACATAACAATCCGTAAATATGTTATACTTTTACTCATAATATTATATAACATACTTCGTCGTTTTTCAATAGTTATTTGTCAAATTTAACAAACTTATTGACTTATTTTCACAAACATTATATAATTATATGTAATAATTACATACGGAGAACAGTAATAGTGAACTATCAGAACACCGAGTCATTATTAAAAAAGTACAATCAGCAGCAGCTTTTAAAATATTACGACGAATTAAGCGAAGAGGACAAACGCACATTACTTGACGATATCGAAAAGGTTAATTTCGGCGTAATTAAAAATATACACAAAAAAAGTGAAGTAGCATGCGGCGGAAAGCTTGAACCCTGCAAGGCAACAAGCCTTAAAGATGTTGAAAAGAACTATGAAAAGTATACGCAGGAAGGCATAAATTTACTCAATCAAAATAAGGTCGGCGCGGTACTTCTTGCAGGCGGACAGGGAACAAGACTTGGCTTTTCCAAACCCAAAGGAATGTTCGATATAGGCGAAACGCGCAGCGTCAGCATATTTGAGCTGTTAATGCAAAAAGTAAAAAGCATTGCCGCAAAGTCAAAGCCTTTCCCGCTGTTCATAATGACGAGTACGGACAATAACGCCGATACAGTACAGTTTTTTAAAGACAATAACTATTTCGGATATCCTCAGGGAAAGATACATTTCTATATTCAGGATACCGAGCCTGCGTGCGATTTAAACGGCAAAATTTTTCTTTCTGCAAAAAACAGGGTACTTTTAACCCCCAACGGCAACGGCGGCTGGTATTCGTCGCTTGTCAATGCGGGGCTCGGCAAAGTACTTGAAAAAGAGGGTGTAGAGTGGTTAAACGTTTTCGGTGTTGATAACGTTTTACAGAAAATCTGCGACCCCGCATTTATAGGCGCAACCAAATTATCAGGCTTTGCAAGCTCGGCAAAGGTAGTAAAAAAATGTTCGCCCGAAGAGAAGGTGGGCGTGCTTTGCGAACAGGACGGAAAACCCGTAATAGTCGAATACTTTGAAATGCCCGAGGAGCTTGCTAAACAGCGCGACAGCGACGGCGAACTGAGTTACCGTTTCGGCGTAATTTTGAATTATCTGTTCAGGGTGGATATGCTCAACAAGACGGTCAAGGAAAAACTTCCTTACCACCTTGCCGTAAAGGCGCTTGCGCATATCGAGGACGGAAAACTTGTAAAACCCGAAAAGCCCAACGGCTACAAGTTTGAAACACTTGTAGTGGATATGATAAAGTTTATGGGCAGCTGCCTTGCATACGAAGTAGTTCGTGAAAAAGAGTTCGCCCCTGTAAAGAATAAAAGCGGAATTGACAGCGTTGATACGGCGCGCGCTCTTTTGAAACTTAACGGAATAAACATTTAAAAGGAATATATATGAAGAGATTTGTTACGGCATTAGCTACACTTACTTTGGCGGGTGCCATGCTGTTCAGCGGCTGTATAGAGGCTAAGGACGGGCGCGACGGCAGGGACGGTAAAGACGGACAGGATGTCACTATAGAACAAATTTATGAAAAATATAAAGCGGAATACGGCGATATTTCATACGCCGACTTCCTTAAAGAGTACTTAAACTACACTAACGAAGAACTTGACAACCTGACAGGTTTACAGGCTGTTATGAACAAATCGCTTATGTCGGGCGTATCTGTTCTTACAAGGTTCGGTTATACCACGCAGCGCAAAAACAGTCTGGGTTTCATATCCCCGAAGACCGAATATAAGCTGTTCAACGGCTCGGGCGTTATAATCGAGTTGGATAAAGAGGCGGGCGACGCATACGTTGTAACCAACTGCCACGTTGTGTATGACGACACTTCGGACGCACCCCATTATTCAAACGACGTAAGGTTATTTCTTTACGGTCAGGACGAACAGGGTATTAACTACGTATATGACGATTTGTGCAATATTTCGGGCGACGAAAATTACAGTATAAAAGCCGAGGTTATCGGTGCGTCAATCGACTACGACTTAGCCCTTTTAAAGGTAACGGGCAGCGACGTTTTAAAACGTAGCGATGCAACAAAGGCAGTTTTTTCTACGCAGACCGACGTATATGTCGGCGAAAGCGTGTTTGCCGTCGGCAACGCCTCGGGCGAGGGACTGTCGGTTGCCGAGGGTGTAATAAGCAAGGACAGCGAAAATATCTCGCTTTCCCTTTCCGAAAAAGATTCCCTTTTACCCAGTGATTACAACAGTTACCGCGTAATCCGTACCACCGCACCCATAAACCACGGCAATTCGGGCGGCGCACTCTTTAACTCAAAGGGTGAAATAGTGGGGATAGTCAATGCCAAGGACGATTCGGCTGAGGCGGATAATATGGGTTACGCCCTTCCAGCAAACAACGCAAGGCGCATTATAAATTTAATGAAAACCAATTACGAGAAGAACGGCAAGCCTTCTTCGTTCGGTTTCAGAAAAGCTTTCTTAAATATCCAGACAATAGTAACTGATACCTACTCACAGCTTAACGCGCAGACGGGTCGTGCGGAAATATACGAAACGATAAGAGTGGACGACGTCCTCGGCGCGCCTGCAAGGGGCAAACTTCAGAAGAACGATCTTCTTATCAGCGCAACTCTCATGCGCGGAACAGAAATCATTGACAGCATGAAAATAACGCGCAGGTACTATGTTTCTGAACTTCTTTTCTCGGCGGCGGCAGGCGATACCTTGATGTTAACGGTAGAGAGAAACGGTTCGGAAGTAATAGTTTCCATTC
>JAIDSQ010000032.1 GCA_029061155.1 Clostridia bacterium | reverse complement strand
CTGGTCTACCGTACCCCTTACCTTTGCAAGTTTAAGCGCGAACAGATACATTGAAACAAGCTGTGCACTGTACGCTTTTGTGGTGGCAACGGAAATTTCGGGACCGGCTTTGGTGTAGAACACGCTTTCCGCCTCGCGTGCAATGGACGAACCGAGCACGTTTACAAGACCGAGCGTTTTTATTCCCTTTTCCTTGACTTCGCGAAGAGCTGCAAGACTGTCCGCCGTTTCGCCAGACTGGCTTATTATAATTACAAGCTGTTTTTTATCCAGTACGGGATTGCGGTATCTGAACTCCGATGCGATTTCCACCCTGACGGGAACGCGTGCCAAATCCTCTATAATATACTGCGCCACAACTCCGACATGATATGCCGAACCGCAACCTGTAATAATTATACTTGAAATATCTTTAAGGTATTCGTCCGAAATGTTAAGTTCGGAAAGGTCGATGTCGCCGTTTTGCGTAAAGTAATTTATTGTGTTTGAAATAACGTCGGGCTGCTCGTGAATTTCCTTGAGCATAAAATGCTCCCAGCCGCCCTTTTCCGCCGCCTCCGCGTCCCAGGAAATTACGGTTGACTGCTTTTCGATTTCATCGCCGTCGAGGTTGTAAAAGCTTACGCCGTCCTTATTCAGCCGCACGATTTCGTGGTTGTCGGTGTAATAAATGTTTCTCGTATACTTTAAAATCGCGGGCACGTCGGACGCAAGATAAGCCCCGCCGTCGGTGTAGCCTATAACCATGGGACTGTCCTTACGGATAGCGAAGATTTCGCCCGCGTAGTCCTTGAAAAGCACGGCAAGCGCATATGAACCGCGCGCGTGCAATGCAAACTCCGAAATTGCTTTAAGGGGTTCGCCGTACTTTTTATAGTAGTAGTCCACAAGTTTTGTGGCGACTTCCGTATCCGTATCTGAATAGAAATTATAGCCCTTTCTTATCAGTTTTTCTTTGAGGGGTGCGTAGTTTTCTATAATTCCGTTATGAACCGCAACAATAGTCTTTTCGTCGTTGCTGTGGGGGTGGGCGTTGTTTTCGGAAGGCTCGCCGTGCGTAGCCCAGCGCGTATGACCTATACCGCAGCAGCCGGAAAGTTTGTTTCCTCCGTCGGTAAGTTTGTCTAAAACTTTAAGCTTGCCCTTTGACTTTGCTATTTCTATATCGCCGTTTGAACTGCTTACCGCTATTCCCGCCGAATCGTATCCTCTGTACTCGAGCTTTTTAAGCCCGTCCAAAATGATAGGCGCAGACTGCCTGCCGCCCGTATATCCAACTATTCCGCACATATTAATTCCTTTTTACTTAATGACGTAGCCCTTATTTTTGAGTACGTCGGCTACTTCCTTCGTACACGACTTGCACACTCTCTCGCTCTCCGCCTCGACCATAATCCTGATAAGAGGCTCCGTGCCTGATGCACGGTAGAGTATTCTTCCGCTGTCGCCCAGTTTTTGCTCGACCTTCTTTACCGCGCAAAGAACGTCCTCGTCATTTTGTGCTTTTTCCTTGTCGTTTACTCTAAGATTCAAAAGAACCTGAGGGTAAATTTTAAGGGGCTTTGCAAGCTGTGAAAGGGTAGTCTTTTTTGCCATAATGACTTCCATGACCTTCATACTCGTAAGTATTCCGTCACCCGTCGTGGCGTATTTGGAAAAGATTATGTGACCGGACTGTTCGCCGCCCAGTCTCGAACCGTTTTCCGCCATATAATCGTGAACGTATTTATCTCCTACGGGAGTCTTTGCGTAATCGATTCCCGCGGCGTCAAACGCCTTGTATAACCCGAAATTGGACATAACGGTGGTTACCACCGTGTTGGTTAAAAGTTTACCGCGCTCCTTCATATACATACCGTAAATGTACAGTATATGATCGCCAGTAATAATTTCGCCCTTCTCGTCCACGCAAAGACACCTGTCGGCGTCGCCGTCGTACGCAAAGCCCACGTCAAGCTTTTTCTCCTTGACGAGCTTGCACAGTCCTTCGATATGCGTGGAACCGGCGTTCATATTTATATTTAATCCGTCGGGCTCGGCATTTATTACATAAGTTGTCGCACCGAGCGCCTCAAACACGGATTTTGCTATATTCCAGCTGCTGCCGTTGGCGCAGTCAAGTCCTACCCTTTTACCGCGGAAGGAATACATACCAAGCGAAATGAGGTAGCCTATATAGCGGTTTCTGCCAGACGCGTAGTCGACAGTCTTACCTATCTTGTCGCGCATAGCATAGGGAAGTTCGGTATATTTGCGTCCGAATACTTCCAAAGTGCCGTCAATATAATTTTCTATTAGATCGGTAACTTTTTCTTCCATCTTTTCCCCGCGGGAATTGATGAGCTTTATACCGTTATCGTAATAGGGATTGTGGCTTGCGGAAATCATTATACCGCAGTCGAACTCGTCGGTACGCGTAAGGTACGCAACCGAAGGGGTCGTTGTAACGTGCAGCATATACGCATCCGCACCCGAGGCGGTAAGTCCCGAAATGAGGGTATACTCGAACATATAGCTCGACCTTCTCGTGTCCTTGCCTATTACTATTCTGGGCGGGGTATTGTCGCCTTCTCTTCTTTTAAGCTCGCCGAAATACCAACCTAAAAATCTGCCGACTTTATACGCGTGATCCGCCGTCAGCGTAACATTCGCCTCGCCGCGGAAACCGTCTGTTCCGAAATATTTTCCCATACTATTTTTTACTTACTATTTTTTCTCCGCTTTTATAAATACTGTCTGCGGGGATAACTCCGCGAACGCAGGACAGGGGGTATACGTTTGTATTTTTGCCTATAACCGTTCCTGGGTTTAAAACGCTGTTACAGCCTACCTCAACGTGATCGCCGAGCATAGCTCCAAATTTTTTAAGTCCCGTCTGAACGGCTGTTCCTTCGCCCTTGACTGTGACAAGCGTCTTATCCGATTTGACGTTTGAAGTTATCGAACCGGCGCCCATATGCGACTTATAGCCTAAGATGCTGTCACCGACGTAATTGTAGTGAGGCACCTGCACGCCGTCAAAGAGTATTACATTTTTAAGCTCGGTAGAATTGCCTACCACGCAACCTTCGCCGACAAGCGCGCTTCCGCGTATAAAGGCGCAATGCCTTACTTCGGTATTCGCTCCTATTATGCAGGGCGAACCGAGGTATGCGGTGGGCGCAATTTTCGCACTGTTATGAACCCAGACTGAAGGCAAAATTTCTTTGAAATTTTCGTCAAGCGTCTTGCCGAGTTCAAGAATAAAATCCTTTATTCCCGCAAGCGCCTGCCAAGGATAGCAAAATTTTTTAAGATAATCGCACGCCAGCGTGTGTGTTAAATCGTAAAGCTCGTCTGTTTTCAAAATTTCACCGTCCGACCAACTTTTTTATATAATTTTAGTTATAATCAATTGTAACACCAAGGTACCATAATGTCAATAATATAGTTAACAATTTGTGGAAATTGTGTGAAAATTGTCATAATTTGGCAGCCGTCCGTACAGCTTATAACTTATATTGTATTATGTGCATAAATGCACTTTTATTTTCAAATTGTAAAGCACAAAGATTGACAAAGAATCTATAAAGGTTTATACTTTCTGTGTATTACTTTATTTTAAGAGTACTTTAATGAACGGAACTTTTGCAAAAATTAAAAACTGCGGTTTTGTAAAGACTTTGAACGAACTCATTTCTTCAAAGTATTTTCCTTTTGTAACGGCAGTTTTGGCAATTGCGTGCTATTATCTCGGATGGGATTTAGTGCTCATTTATTACATTTGCCTGACGGGAATTTTTATCGCCCTTTTTATGGACGACGTAACGCCCGTCATTTCGCATTTGCTGTTCATAAACGTTGTCGTTTCGGCTAAAAACTCGCCCTCGGTTTCCGGCGGAATGTCGGACTACTACACAAGGGCTGAAGTCCTCGCACAGATAATTCCCCTCGTCCTGCTGTTTATTATTGCAGCGGCAATAAGACTTGCTTTCACCGTTAAGGACAAGCGTTTCAAGATTACCCCCGCGTTTATCGGGCTTGCCGCTTTCTCGGCGGTATTGATGCTGAACGGACTTTTCACAAAGAACTACGACGCCAAAAACCTGCTGTTTGCACTCATTATTGTAGCTATAATTTTTGGCATATACTCGACAATTAAAGACAACATAAAAGTTAACTCCGAATGTTACGAAAAAATCGCATACGCATTCCTTGCACTGAGTTTTCTGCTTATCGTGGAACTTGCCGTTGCCTACGCAACCACCGAAGATCTGTTTGTCGACGGTAAAATAAACAGGGGAAACCTTGTGTTCGGCTGGGGCGTTTACAATTCTTACGGCATTCTGATAGTTATGTGTCTGCCGGCGGCAATTTTTCTTGCGGGCAAAAAGGCATTCGGATTTGTGTATACTCTCTACTCGTTCATAATTTTCATCGCCGTATTCTTCTCGTGCAGCCGTCAGGCAATGGTCGGCGGAGTGTTCATTTATCCCTTCTGCGTGGCAATGCTCATATGGAAAGGTAAAAACAAATTTACCAATATATTAGTGCTGGGCAGTGCGGTGATTGCGGGGATTATACTGTTGTGCGTTTTCCGCGAATGGGTTGCGGACTTCTTCAAAGAAATCTTTGAAAACTTTATCGTAGACGGCAAACTCAACGGCAGCGGAAGAATGAGAATATGGAAAGAGGCGTTAGGTTACTTCAAAACATATCCCGTATTCGGCGCGGGGTTCTTCGTGGAATTCAGCTACTCAAGCGATAACGGTATGTCCGTCATTCCCCTTATGTGCCATAACACGCTGTTTGAAATGATGAGTGCGTGCGGTATTATAGGGCTTTGTGCATACTCCGTACACCGCGTTCAGACGATACTCAGTTTTACCAAAAACATAACACCCGAGCGTACCTTCATCGCGGGAACAATAATTGTATTGCTTGTAATAAGCCTTTTCGACAATCATTTATTCAACGTTTTCCCCACCCTCGTTTACAGCGCGCTTCTGGCGGTTCTGTTCGGCGGTGAAAAGAAAACGACGTAACACATCATAAACTATAATATGAAAGAAGTAACCTTTGCGGTTACTTTTTCTTTTTTAATCCGAGCGCATAGCGTTCGTCATTGTCAAGCGTGTATGTAATTTCAAAAAATTCTTTGAGCTTTGCCCCTTCCTTCTCCGCGGGTAAAAGCTGGACGGAAAGCCCGCTTTCGTGCCCCTCGTGATAGCCGTTGATTTTTTCCCTGCTCTCGTCAAACATTATCCAAAGAGTCCCGCCGTCGTTTAAAAGCGCACGCGCCTTCAACGCAAACTCCTCTTTGTCTATAAAATGCGGATACGCGTCGAAAGCTATAATACAGTCGTAAGGCTCGGCAGCGTACTCGTAAAAATCTGCAACGGTGTAATTAACGTTCTCAAGCCCCTGTGCCCTCGCGCTTTCTATCATCTTTTCGGAAATATCGATTGCATCCACTGCGCCGCATTTTTTTGCAAGATAACCGTCCAGCGCACCCGTGCCGCACCCGACGTCAAGCACTCTTCCGCCCCCGGGCAGTGTAACGTTTTCAAACAGCTTGTCAAGCGTCTGTTCATCGAATGTGCCGTCCTTTCTCCATTCAAGCGCAAGCGAATTGAAAAACTTTTTTTGCTTTTGAATATTTTTACTGTGGTGCGCAGGGTCTAAATACCTGTCGCTTTCGCGTATGAAACGGTACTTTTTAGCAACTGTCACAACAGAAGGAATGACAAGAATCTGAATGAGTATTGCCGGCCAGCAGGTAACAAAATAGCCCGTAAAGAATATAGCCCACGAATATTCGTTCCTCGTTCCGCCGAGGAACAAAAGATACGCCACGCACCCGCCGACAATTCTGCCTAAAAGCATACAGCAAATAAGAGTTATGTAAACGTCGGGAATAAACTTACCCGTCTTGATAACTCTGAACAGAATTCCCGACGACGTGCCGTAAACTAAAAGCTCTGACATCATATTTGGAAGATACGCCACGTTCGGCATACCCGTAAACAGACAGGATAAAAGCGGACACACAAGCCCCACAATCGCCCCGTACATAGGTCCGCACAAAAAACCGACGACAAACACAGGCAAGTGCATAGGCGCGAAGATATTGCCGCCGTTAGGCACTGCGTGGAAAGCCATAGGCAGAAGTATCCCGACAGCAAGCATCATCGCACTGAAACATAGTCTTTTGGTATTACTCATAACAAAATAATTTTACAATAAGCAATAAAATTTGTCAACACGCTACGCTCCTCGCATTTATTTGACAAATGCGGTAGCAATAATTAAAATATAGTATATGATTGAAGAAAACGTTAAAAGCGTGCTTGCGCAAATACCCGAGCGCAACCCCTTCGGTGAAAAAATTACCATCGTGGCGGCGGTCAAGTTCCAGAGTGTGGAAAACATAAACCGCGCAATTTCGGCGGGTATCAAAGACATAGGCGACAACCACGTGCAGGAATTCAGAGAAAAATTCGACGGAATTACGGGCAGTCCCCGCCGTCACTTTATCGGGCATTTGCAGACGAATAAGGTCAAGTATCTTATAGGCAAGGTTAATTTATACCACTCGGTTGACAGACTCAATCTCGCCGAAGAACTGTCTAAGCGAAGTGCGGGCGCGGGAATAATATCCGACATACTGTTGCAGGTCAATATAGGCAGCGAGCTTTCCAAGGGCGGTTTCGGGCTTGAAGAAGTTGAAAGCGCCTATAAACAAATAAAGCAGCTGCCTGCGCTTAAAATACGCGGACTTATGGCAATGCTGCCCCTTTCGGACGACGAACAGCTTTTAAAGGAACTTGCAAAAAAAATGCGGTGCGAATACGACAAACTAAGGGCGCAGGACAGCAATTTCGAGTACCTGTCAATGGGTATGAGCGGTGACTGGCAAATATGCGTCGAGGCGGGCGGAAATATGATACGCCTCGGCACTTCCCTCTTCGGTGCAAGGCAATACAAATAAAATACCGCCGAGCGCATACGCGCTCGGCAATATAAAAGAAAAACAACCGCTTTGTGCGGTTGTTTTTTAGTCTGAAAGCCCTAAAAGATAATCTGTTGATACATTTAAGCACTTAGCAAGTTTTTTTACATAACTTGCTTTCGGCTCGTTTATATTATTTTCCCAAAATGATATAACTGCATTTGATACGCCAACCATTTTTGCTAGTTGCGGCTGCGTTAATCCTCTTTCTATTCTTAGTTCTTTTATCCTTGTTCCTAAATTACTCATACTAAAATAATTATATAAGAAAACTAAGAAAAAGTCTTGACATATTAGAAATCTAAGATTATAATATTGCTAATAACTTTTGATGAGGCATTTATGCACAAATCTGCAATTAAAGAACTGATTTTTGAAAACAGTACATTTATGGAAAATATACCGAGCAATAATAAATATCATCAACTTTTAGATAAAAGCATCGAGCTATATACAAAACTGAAAGAAAGCCTTAACGAGGAACAATTAAAGTTACTTGACGAGCTTGTAAACAGCCAAGCTGGAATGCAAGCAGAATCAGACGATTGCCATTTGCTTAAAGGTTTTAAAACGGGATTAAGACTTATAATTGAATGTTTATAATCAATCCGACAACGACCTTCTCGCCGATTGCAATGAAATCAATCGGCTCGGTCACCGCGACTGCGCTAATAATGCGCAGCACTCATCTCGGACGGCGAAACAGCAGGTGTCTGCTGTTTCGGGAAGTCCGTCCTCGTCCTCCCTCGCTCGGGAGGATTAATTCCAAGACAGCAAAAAGAAAAACAACCACACTTGATGGTTGTTTTCTTTTTTGAAATCCGGCAACGACCTATCCTCCCGAGCGGTGGCCCGCTAAGTACTTTCGGCGCGAGTAAGCTTAACTTCTGTGTTCGGAATGGGAACAGGTGGATCCTTACTGCCATTATCACCGGAATGGTTATATAACAGCTTACGCTGATAATATACACTTTTTAGTCTTTTGAAGACTGTCGTATCGCAGTCTTCGCTTGCGAAGACTGGCAACTGCATAGTAATAAAGAAATTATAAAG
>JAIDSQ010000031.1 GCA_029061155.1 Clostridia bacterium | reverse complement strand
ATATTATTGCTTTTTATAAACCAGAAGGAATATCTGTTACTGAGGATAAATCTCAAAAAGGAGTAACTTTAAATTTAGAGGTTAACCCTTGGAAAGACGGGGAAGGGGGCGAGGAGGAAACTGTTCGCAAGGCGTGCCGAAAGGTTATAGATTATGCCGTTCAGAACAGTTGTAAAAATGTTGTTTTCGATACGCAGTCTTTTACCGATGACCAAGCCGACGTTTCGTATATCGCAAATATTCTGACTGAAGAATTATCGGATATTTCGGAAAACGGTGCTTTAAACGACGTAACTGTTACGGTGCTGTTTCCTTCTGGTGTACACGATGAAGATTTTATTGACGAACTTGAAGAAGAACTGGCTAAACCTGTTATACAAGTAGAAAATCATGCGTACGGAGATTACGGTGATCCTTTAAAGGGAGAATTTGAAAAGTTTCAAAAAAAATTAAGCAAAAAAGAAACTTTCAGAGAACGCCTTGTGGATATTATGAATCAAAGAGGCGTTCGTAAGGGTTCTGAAGTCTATATCCCCTCAGGAGTGTCAAAGTCCACCTTTTCTAAAATAATCAATTTCAGAATAAATCCTCCGTACAAGCCTTCTAAAGAAACCGTTGCCGCTCTTTCTATAGGGTTAAAGCTAAAATTACAAGAGGCGGAAGAGTTTTACGCACTTGCAGGATTTCATCTCGGCGAAACTGAATTTGTGGACAGAGTTGTTCGGTTTTTTATCGGAAAAGGGATATATAGAATTTATGACGTAAACTATTGTATGATTGAACACGGTTATCCGCCGCTCGGTGAAAAATCCCGCGGTGATAAAGGAAGGTAAAATTATTTCTAAAAAAATCAGGTATCTTTGCAAAAGTTGTTTGCAAAGATACCTTTTTTATTCTGGTCAATCTATAATATATTCACAATTTAAAAGCAAACGAAAAGAACACTAAAAGGAGAAGGAATATGTTAAATGCAACGGTTGAATTATTTATGTCGGAATACTTCCTTATAAAGGCGGTTTTGGGAAAGCATCTTGAAAACAGTGAAAAACTATTTATGGCTTTATGCAAAATATTTTTAATACCCGAAAATGATGCGGGGGAATTATACCGCCTGTCCGAAAATCCAACGGCAAGGGCAATTACTACGGATAAAGATTTTTTGCAGCATCAGCGTATGATTAAATATTCTCATCTTATTGGAACTGCCGATGAATGCAACCCCGAATGGGAGGAAATTGCCAAAATTAAAGGTAGCACAATTCTTTTTGCACAGAGTAAAAAACTTTTTCCTAACGCGGACGCTTCAAGAAATATGATTTATACATGTCTTGTATCGGCTGCAACATGCGGAAAAGTAAGCGCTTTGAGAATAACGGGCATATTGCAGTGTGAGGGCATATTCTTCGGAAAGAATGAAAGGTTAGGCATTAAAACTCTGTCAAAGGCGGCGGATTGGAATGATACTGTAAGCACCCTTGCCTTATTGCGCTACTGTAAAGACATGCGCGGATTTAATATGACCCGCTTAAAACAGGAAGTTACGGATACGCCGTTCGAGGAGCTGTATGAAATAGCGGCAAAGGAATACGGCGGAGCGTATACAGGACAAATCGAAGAGGTTAAGCTTTTAAACAAAGCATTCAACTCCGGTGCGCTGAAGAGGGAAATGTACGACCCCAAGTATGTGAGAATATTAAACAGTACGGCGCTGTACATAAAGGATAAGGAAAAGGTAGTATTCGCCCAAAGCAGGGAACTTGCCAGCGTTATCGCGGATTTGCCCTTAAAACTGACTAATGTGAAAACGGCACCCGTGGACGTCAAGGCCATAAGTAATACTGCCATAAACAGGGAACGTGAAGTCAGCGCAGTCGTCCGCGCGCTGAACAATGCAGATCTCAGACATCTGCCTTCTTACCGCCCGCTTTGCCTTTGCTGCAATTCAATATATATTCTGGAAACATACGCGCGGGCTTTAAATGCAAAATCGGTTGATACCCACGTAGAAGTAATGGACGTTGCCGAACTTAGCGAATACGATTTTGATCTTACTCCAAGCAATATTTTTGTTCGCAGTATTGATGAAGATAAGGACAACCGTTTTCTTCTTTTCTTCTGCGGTGACGTTTCGGAAAGCAAAACTGATGCGGTAAAAAGTATTTTGCAGAGCGAAAGACGTGCGAAGTTTCACCTGAATAATCCGAGCGTAACGCTTAATTTAAGCGCGGTATTGCCTGTTTGTTTCTGTGACGAGAGCAATGCGCGGGTATTAAAACCGTATTGCGATGTAATTCAGCTTGCAGAAATAACGGAGGGCGAAATGTCCGTTGCCGTCAACAACGTTATTGCAATCAAGGAAAAACTCTATGGCGTAAGCGCCATAAAACTTGACGGCGACGTGGCGGAAATATTCAAGGGATACGATATAGATACGGCGGAAAAACTTATAGACGAGGCAGTTCGTGCCCGCAGAGAGAAGGGTGCGGTTATTACTTTAACGCGTGAAATATTAGAGGAATACGGAGCTGCGAACGTCAGACAGACAATAGGTTTCGGAGGAAATAATAATGGAAGATACTAATGAAATTCTTAAAGGTTACGAAAATACAAAATATGTACATTACACTAATTCGTCATCTTTACCCAATACGGTGCCCTATGCTGAATTAGGTAAAAATGCAATGAACGGCGTTCTGAAGGCGAGTTACCATATGGATGGTCAGCTTATTCAGACTTATACCGGTCAGGAGAACCACGTCGGCGTAATTGCCGCAACCAGACTCGGCAAAACCACGTCCTACGTTATACCGACGATTGTATCGTTCGCTAAGCAGCCTATGAAAAGGAGTATGGTAATTTCCGACCCCAAGGGCGAAATTTATCGCCTGACTTCCGAGACGCTCCGTGCGGAAGGGTACAGAGTAATATTATTGAATTTCCGTGATTACGTTCATTCGGAATGTTGGAATCCCTTAACTCCTATATTCCGCAAATACCGCAAGGCGGTGGAAATATATGACGAGGTCGGCGTAGTTGATACTCCCGACGGGGCGAGGAATATTTTCCGCGGCGTAATTTACGATAATCAGCCTGAACTTGACGAGGCGATAGATCTTGCCAAGTCTATGATGCTTGAAGAAACAGGGAATGATATCGATACCCTTGCCCAGCTCTTTATGCCTACCATAAGTCAAAAAGATCCCTATTGGGAGAATAGCGCAAGAGAGCTCTTAAAGGCGTTTATATGGGCGATGCTTGAGGATTCCGACAGAGAGGATAATCCGATTACCGAAGATACCTTTTCATTCAGCACAATTCTGACGCTGCTTAATAACATTCATGCGAGCAAGGGCGTATCTTTTGAAGACGACGGATATTTTACCGACAGGGAAAAAACTTCGCGCGCATATCAGATTGCAAAGAATACGGTTATAGAGAACGGTGACATCACTTCCGCTTGTATTATTGCCGTCTTCAACACCGGAATATCTATGTTCCGCGATTGCGCAATGCGTCTTGTGACAAGTTGTAATTCGTTTGAAATGTCCGAAATTATAGAAGGCCCCGTAGCAATTTATATCGACTACCGTGACGAAGTGAAGGTACATTATCAGCTTATATCTCTGTTTATTCAGGATACTTACCGTTACCTTATCGACCACGCAACGAACAGCCCGACAGGCAAGCTTGATACTCCGTTTTATTTCGTGCTTGACGAATTTGCGAATATGCCACCCATAAAGGATTTTGAAACTACGATTTCCGCCTGTGCGGGCAGGAATATCTGGTTCATTCTCATAATACAGTCTTACGCGCAGCTTAACAGCGTTTACGGCACGGCAGTGGCCGAAATAATCAAAGACAATCTCAACGTGCATATCTTTTTCGGTTCTAATAACCATGCAACGCTGGAGGCGTTTTCGCGCGAATGCGGAAAGCAGACGAGAATATCTCCGCTCAGCGCCCTGAACGGCAGGGGGGCGGATATAGAAACGTATCAGATTGAAACGATACCGCTTATTCCCGAAAGCACGCTGTCGCATTTCCTGCCGGGGGAATGTATTATTACCGAGGCAAACAGCGGATACGTTATGTTCTCTAAGCTTGAAAGATATTATCTCTGCGACGAGTTCAAAAATTTGAAACTTGCGTCTGAGAAAGAGTATAAGTGCAGCGTCAATCCTTTCAATAAGCGCTATACTTATTCGTTTACCAAGAAAAAAAAGTTTAATCCTTTCGATTTTTAAGGGGGTGTTTTATGAACAATTATAAGAAAATTCAATTGTATGAGGAGGCGGCTAAATTTGAGCTCCTCGAAGATTACAGGGAGGCGTTCAATCTGTATCTGGCGTCTGCGAAACAGGGATACGCCAAGTCCCAGCTTGCGGTAGCGAAGTATTATCTCGGTTCGGGCGATTATAAGGGGATTATAAAGTATGACAGAAAAAAGGCCGTTGAGTTTCTAAATTTGGCAGAGGCGGGAGGAAACGCCGAAGCAAAATACTTACTGGCAAAAATAATATTGGAGCAAAAGTACAGCGGGGACATAAAACGCGCCGTAGAACTTTTACAGGACGCGTCCGACAGAAAGTATACGCCCGCGTCATACGAGCTGGCGAAATGTTATTATTACGGCGTCGGCTGCGGGCAGGACTACAATAAAGCTTTGACGCTGTTGGGACGGATAATGTACGCCTACGTCGAGCCGACACAGCGTGAGCATTATAACGGTATGAAAAAAATTCTTACGGAGATCAAGGCTTTGGTTTCTGAACATAAGGAGGCGGTATGTTTAAGCGAAGACGACAGGTGCCTTTTCAACGATTTATGTAACGATTTGGACGTTGAAGATTAATTTTAAGCGGAGTGAGTATGGATAAGCAAAAAATAATATGTTTCATAATACAAAATAAAGGCGCCGAAATTGCCGAATTGCAAAAAAAGTTTGACGTATCGTATAAAGCAGTAAAAGATATAATAGACGGTATGGTTACCGCGGGAGATCTCGTTTATGCGGAAGGCGTCAGGTATAACTATGTGGTTAAGCCAAAAACTGTGCGGGAGGGTCGGATGCCGGATTTTCGCCGTAATACAATAGAACCGCTTAAAAAGCGCGAAGACGGCGATAAAGATTGCGAAGAAAAACCGAGATACAAGAGCTTGCGCGAATACTTTGAAATGCGCCGCAAGGAAATGGAAAAACGTGACGGGGACAATGAAGAGGAAGAAGACGATGACGATGACGACGAGGAAGATAACGATAATCTTGAAGAAGACAAAATCGATGAAGGCGAACTCCGTAAAAGGGCGTTAAAACTGTGCATTGAAAACGGCACGGCGTCGGTTTCACTGTTCCAGCGCAAATTCCCCATAGATTATATAAGGGCGTGCAATCTTATAGACTGGATGGAAACTAACGAGTATATAACTCCTGCAAACGGCCCCTGGATGCGCAGGGTTTTAATTACGGAAGAAGAGTACGAGGAATTATATCCGACGGACGATATTGACGAAGATGATGACGAGGAAGACGATTTTTCAGCGCTTGACGATTATCTGTTCCGTGACCCGAATGAGAATGGTGGGAGCGATAGTTCGGTGGTAAGCCGCGAGGAACAAAAAACCACAGTGCAAAGTATGGTCAATATTTTCAACGCAATATCGGAAAACAAAAAGGCGCCTGTTTCCGCAGAAGTAATTCCTCAGCACGATTTATGGGCTGACGAGACAGAATTTTCAAATGTTGTAACGGAACGGATGAAACGCCTTATCCGCTCTGATAAAAATATGGGAAGGCAAGGCGCGGTTAAAAAAGCTGAAACATATCTCGATGCCGTACGCGATACACATGACGGAAAGATGGTGCAGGTTTACGAAAGACTTGTCTATGAAATTAAAAACACAAGCAATTATTCATACAAAAAATTAAAAAAACAGTTCTGCGATAATTAGCGTTGAATTATCAAATTTGAATGATATAATTGCTTAATGAAGAATAAGAACGAATGGCGCGGAATTACGAAATAAATTTACTAAGGGAGAGAATTTTAAAATGGATAATAACGATTTTGAAGAAGACGATGACGTCATTACATTGCTTAATCCTGACGGGGAAGAAATTGACTTTATTGAGATTGCGGGGATTGCGCATAACGGTGATTTTTATGCGATTTTGCAACCCGTAGAGCTGCCTGACGGAATGGAAGACGACGAGGCGCTTGTGTTTAAGGTACAAAGGGGTAAAGACGGCGAGGACAATTTTTCAATAGAACTTGACGATTGCGTAATCGACGCAGTTTTTGAACAATACAACAAACTTTTAGATGAGTGCGAATGAAGTGATTATGATAGGAGAAGAAAAATGAGCGGTATAAAAATAGTATCAGGAGATATTACGAAATCGGAAACTTACGGAACGCTTACAAAGGTGAACGGTGAAAAAAAGTATAAAATATCCGTTCTCGGGGATTCGATATCGACATATAAAGGATATAATCCGTCCGGATATTCAGTGTATTACAAGGACGACAAATTATACGACAATGAGATTGAAAGCGTTAACGATACATGGTGGAAACAGGTTATCGACGGATTAGGCGGAGAGCTTTGCGTTAATAATTCCTATTCGGGAAGTTTAGTCAGCGGTAAATTCGATACGTCCGCCTGTTCCGAGACGAGGT
Source organism: Clostridia bacterium (assembly GCA_029061155.1). GTDB lineage: Bacteria > Bacillota > Clostridia > Christensenellales > Borkfalkiaceae > Coproplasma. Next base: position 1,398 of record JAIDSQ010000031.1, on the reverse strand, counting down.
GCTCGGCTTTGCATTGTGAAACTTCACCCGATATAATTCTCGTATATATGGGAACGAATGACCGCGGCTTTGATCGCGGCATAGGGTTGGACGAACCTGAAAATATTCAAAAGTTTTACGGAGCATACCGTACGATGCTAAGACGGATTAAAAATAATTATCCTTCGGCTAAAATAATTTGCGCCACCTTACTTATAGGGTATTTAAAAGACAGAATGAATCTTTACTATGACCGTTTTATGATAGAGGACTCGCGGTATAACGATGCGATAAGATTAGCGGTAAAGGAGGAAAGCTGTTTATTGGCGGATATAGCGTTATCAGGTGAACGCTACGAAACGTTGGACTATTGCCATCCTACGAAAAACGGTCATAGAGAAATTGCAAATCTTTGGTTAGAGAAATTAGGTGAAATAATTAAGTGACAATGAAAATTATTTTTCTTGATATTGACAGAGGAATCCTTAATATTTACGGACGCTTTTATAAATCAAAGGAAAACAAAGCTTGAACCGCGCGGTATCCCGCAATTGTACAGATATAATAAAAAAGGCTAAATCGAAATATTCGATTTAGCCTTTTTTGGTGATTTCCTGCGAAACAAGTCGAACACTTAAAAACGGACAACTTGCGTTAATTAAATTAATTATTAGTAGAATAATGTCACAATTTGTCGAATTTAATTGTCTTTATTAATAAAGTGTTTCTGTATAAATCATAGGAAGAGTAAACTATGTACGAAAGAGTAACAAGAAAAGAATGTGCAATTGCAAGGCAAAGAGCCGCAGCTATATTAAGAGATGTGCAAATAGAGTTAAATGAAAAATATAAATTTGCAACACGCTTAGTAGGCTCAGGCGCCTGGGGGACTATGGTTAAAGATGAAAACGGTGAGTATGATTTAGATTATCAGATGTTACTGACTAAAAATTCACCGATTTTTAAGGAAAATGGAGATTTTCCTAACCCCACTGATTTAAAGACCGATTTTATTACAGCATTTAACAATTGTATAAAAGGGGAAGAGGAAATACAAAATTCCAAAACTGCAATAACTTTGGTCAATGAAGACAATAAGCCGTTTCACATTGATTTTGTAATTATCAAGACTTTACCAGAAAATAATTTGATTATCAGAAGAAATAATAAAGCGGAAACTCCCGAGCACAATGAATTTACTTGGAACGAATTATCAAAATGGAATGATGCTTACAGTTATTTCAAATCACTTTCCGCTAAAGAAAAGAAACATTTAATTGAAGACATTATTATCCCCAAAAAGCAGAAAGAAAAGGCAAAGTCGGAAAATGATAGTACAAAGATATCATCGGCGGCGTTGTTCGTGAGGGAGGTCAATAATTACAGATGTCAACAAGAGAAGAAATAATTGATTACGAA
>JAIDSQ010000030.1 GCA_029061155.1 Clostridia bacterium | reverse complement strand
GCGTTTACTTACATTAATCAGTTAAAGGAACGCGGACTTATCAATAAAGCAGGCAATAAAAACAGAGCGGTTTCGTTGAAACAGAATGTTGTCACCGTTCCTCTTGTCGGCACCGTTGCCGCAGGTCAGCCTATATTTGCGACAGAAAATTACGACGGGTTCTACTCTATACCTGGCAATTTCTTTAACGGTGACGAATTGTTTATGCTGAACGTTCAAGGCGATTCAATGATTAATATCGGAATGTTGGAAGGCGATAAAATCGTTGTCAAGAAACAGCAGAACGCAGATAACGGCGATATTGTAGTTGCGCTTGTTGACGACAGCGCCACGGTAAAAAGATTTTTTAAACGCGACGGCAAAATAATCCTGCACCCCGAGAATGACGATATGCAGGACTTCGTATTCGATAGCGTGTCAATACTTGGTAAAGTTGTCGGTCTTATGAGAAATATTTAAATATAACGTGGAAATTTTGGTAAAAATTAATAGCCCGCTAACTTCATTAGTAAAGTTAGCGGGCTATACTTTTTAATGTTTTGAGCGATAAATTGAAATTTAGCTTACTTACTATTTTGGGCTTTTCGCCATACAGCACAAATTATACAGTATGCGTGAGGTTCATCGGGAAATCTTTTTGGTAAAAGTTCTTGTAGGCGTTCAGCCTCTTCTCGACTATCCAAAAGACCATATTTATTCAAATCCTTAAATGAAAAAACTTCATCGAAGGAGCAATTGGTTAATGAACTGGTTCCAAACCCTGTATGAAACTCAAACTCTCCTTCTACAAGATCATAACCACAAAATTCAAATCCTTCAAGAGTTGGAGTGCTGTCACCTTTCTTTATAACAAGAACGGCAAGCCATTGTTCATTTTCCGCAAGATGTCTTCTATCATCATACTCCAACAATATCTCATGATCAAAAAGACTACAATCCGCAGAAACAATCTCATCACATTGACAGTGCGTTCGCCACTCTAAATAAGTTGGGTGATTCTTCGTCATGAAGCGTTCGCAAATAGAATAAACCATATTTTAACCAAAATCTTCTCGCTAAATAACTGTTTATCGTAATTTAATTATAACAAAACTAAATAAAAAACGCAAGGACAAAATAGTCCTTGCGTTTTTACTTATGAAATACACTGTAATTCCAATTTTTTATAAGCTCATTAAATAAGCTACTTCCTGTTTATCAAGCTTTCTGTAAGCCCCTCTGTCAAGTCCGCGCAGAGAAAGTTCCCCTACTTTTATGCGCTTTAATAAAGTTACTTCTTTGCCTATTGAAGTGAACATTCTACGTATCTCGCGGTT
>JAIDSQ010000003.1 GCA_029061155.1 Clostridia bacterium | reverse complement strand
GACGACGGTTTTATGCCTAACGGGAGATAAATCGTCGCCCTTTACAATTTGGCAAGACGGCGTATTCCGTCCCCAGACGGTAAGCACAAGCGACACAAAACCTATTTGATACTTACCGAAAATGAAATAATGCCTTACGTTGATTTTAGCAAATTTAGAACAAGAGAAATTATCGCAATAACGTGAATTATGTCATATATTATATATTCACTTGTTTATATAATTTTTTTATGCTATAATGATTGTACGATAAACAGTAATTTATCAAGGCGTTATAAAGGACATTTAATGAAAGAGTGGTTTACGATTGATAAGATAGACGATACGACTTATATCATAAGCGAATACCGTCATTGGGAAGAAACGCATTGTTACCTTTTAATCGGTAATGAGCGTTGTCTATTTATTGATACGGGACTCGGCATTTGCAATATCTATGAGCAAGTTCGCAAACTGACGGATAAACCCGTTACCGCCGTTGCAACTCATATTCATTGGGATCATATAGGCGGACACAAATACTTTCCCGATTTCTATGCGCATAGAGCCGAGTTGGATTGGCTGAACGGCAAATTTCCGCTGTCTATTCAAACCGTCCGCGATATGGTAATAGACCGTTGCGATTTGCCCGAAGGCTTTAATGTAAGCACTTATAAGATGTTTCAAGGAACACCGACAAAGGTACTGAACGGCGGCGAGATAATTGACATTGGAAATAGAAAAATCGAAGTATTGCATACCGCAGGGCATTCACCGGGACATCTTTGCTTTTGGGAACAAGAGCGCGGCTACATATTCACGGGCGACTTGATTTATAAGGACACATTGTTTGCTTATTATCCGTCCACCGATCCCGAAGCGTATTTGCAGTCGCTTGAAGTGATAGCCGCATTACCGTCTAAAAGGCTATTCCCTGCACATCACTCATTAGATATTCAACCCGAAATCGCGGTTAGAATGAGAAATGCTTTCCGTGAACTGAAAGCGCAAGGTAAGTTGCATCACGGCGCAGGAACTTTCAATTACGGCGATTGGGCGGTATGGTTATAGGATAAATTTCAATTTTATCGTAACAAAGCATTAACGGAAAATAAGTTATGAATTATTACGTTGTATGCCCTGACTGTGGGTATAAACTGTTAAAAGCTGGCAATGGCTCTAACATAGAAATCTATTGCCCGAAATGTAAAGCAAAACTGCTTATAAGCGTAAATGACGACAAAGTGCTTATACAAAAGCAAGTTGCCGACAAAGTATGACTAACGCATAAAGTAATCTATTATTAGTATTACTTTATACGCCACTATGTCACACTGTCACACTTTTGACGAAAAACCGCGACGCAGTGCCGATAAGTTACTATTACCTTATTGGCACTGCGTCGCACGGAACATAAATGGCAATATGCGTGGGCGGCGAAGCCGCCCACGCTGTGGCGTATAGTATTACCACGCCACCCCGTAACGTGTAACACATTTGAGGCGTTTAATGTAAAATCGGCTATAATTTAATAAAAAATGACAAAATACTCTTTATGCCTTGTTGTACCATTTAGGGTGGGTATAGGTGGGCTTATCAAAAATTTAAGGAGTATCAAATATGGAAAAGCAAATACCGCTCGGAATAAGCGTTATCTATTTCAACGACGAAAATAAAAACATTTACGCCGAACTGCCGCCCGATAAAGAGCAAGCAAAAAAGCTGTCAAAGCGTATCTATAAAAACGCTATGACAGCCATTGCAAGCCGTGAGCCGTTAGCCCCGCGCGACTGACTGATAACCCGACAGCGGCAAGTCAACACTGCAATAATATTCCCGTCGGTTTACCTTGTATATTGCTATGTTCTTTTTAGCGGCAAAGCGGTGCACCAGAAACGGTCAAAATCTAACGGTTTTGACCGTTTTTTCGTGCATTTTAAGGCTTTTTCAGCCGTTTTTAGGTATTAAATTTTATTTACTTGCCAAGTTTTGGGGCACATTTTGGGGCACAAAATCAACTTACCATACCAACTTTTTACCTTCGTTCAAAAGATACTCGTCGGATAAATCGCTGTATGTATTGTTGAGTTCTCCTCTGCTGTGTCCTACAAACTCATCACGCGCAGGCGGCGCAACTCCGCACTCTTCACACCTCGTATAAAAGGTCGTCCGCAAATCGTACAGAATGTGGTTAGGCAAAATCTTATTGAAGTTGTCACGCATATATTCCAATCTCGGAAAGTCAAGTTTATCTACTCCGCTTAAATACCGTTTCAGCATAGTTGTTATCGGTATTTTTTTGTGCTCTACTTTTCCGTTCTTGCGCTTGCTGTTAACTGCAACAATAAAATTGTCCTCTATTCTTGCCGTCTTAGTAATTTTATAATTAGCAAGAGAAAACAGTAAAAAGTAAAGCGCGGGGGCCGAATAGCACCCGCGCCATTTTGTTTATTTTATTGCATTTATATAGTGTTTTTAATTCTATTAAGATTTCTTTCGTTTTAAAAGCACAAAATAGCAAACCAAAAAGACAATAAACCCTGCGACGACTCCTGTACCGACCGCAATAACGGCAACAAGCCACGGTTTCATCCCCAGACTGTCCAAATCAAAAAGCTTAACATCTTCTCCGCATATTCGGCAAATTCTATAAACATATCCCGATTCGGAATAAGTAGGATCTTTCACAAAAACGTCTTCTCCCAAAACATGATTACACTGACCCAAATGCGGAATTATTTGCTCTTCAATGACTTTTTTACAAACAGTACATTCTTTATGCTGTAATCCTTCTTCATCAAGTGTAGCTTCTTTATCCACAATCCAATCGCTTGCGGTGTGGGCGATTTTTTCTATGTCAGTAAGTTTAATCTCACGGTTACAAACAGAACAAAGCTTAAATGTATACCCCTCTTCTGTGCAAGTAGAGTTTTTCGTATAAACTTCGTCACCACATTCATGATCACAGGTAATGTAGATTTTTACAGTCTCAACTTCAACTTCTATTGTACTATTACCGTTTTTAAGAACCACCTTGCAAGAAAAATCAATGTCTTCCCAAGAATCATTATCGGTTAATTTAAATACAAATTTAGCTATATCTCCATTAACGTCAGTTTCGGAAGAATAAAGAATTACACCGTTTTGTTCTGGCTGATTCCAATCAATTAACAGCGCATTACCTATTAACCATTCACCGCTGATATATTCGAGTCTTTCGGAATCATACAGAGGAACAACCGCCATGGATTTAATTTCTTGGCAATCTGACAGACTTACTATAATTTCAATGTATTCACCCTTACGGGCGGCAACGTCATTAAAAGTTACTTTAGCTAATGACGCTGCCATTGCCGATAATGCAACGGGAAAGCAAAGAAACATGCACAGTATCGCAGCAATTGTTGCACTTAATAATTTTTTCATTGTTTTTATCCCTTGTGCTTACCAATATAAAGGATATTCTTCGGGAAGAAGAGTGTACCGTAAAAGGAAAATTGCGTCATCGCTGTTTACTATATCGTCACCGTTAACATCACCACTTTGATTTAAGCTGAATGCCGAATCACCGAATAATGTATATCTTAATAAGTGTATTGCGTCATTTTCATCCACTTTTTTATCATTGTTAAAATCACCACGCGGCACATCTATAACACTTACATTACCAGGTGCGACTTCCAAAGAAACAGGAGTATCAAATCCCTGCTCGTCAACAGCATTTACCAATGCCGCACAGGATATTGTATAATCTCCCGCAGGGCAATCTTCTTTAACTTTTATCACAAGCTCAAATATATATACATTTGATTCCTGATTATCTGCATATGTAAATGTTGCTATTTCCTCCTTGGCGTCCCAATCCGCAATTACTCCGTCAACTTTCCATCTGCCTTCAATAATCTCTAATCTTGTATCATCATAAATGAACGAGTATAATAAAACTGATTTTAATTCTGGCATGTTTGCAAAGCTGAATTGTACAATAACTTCACCGTCGGCAACAGAAGTCCTATTCTGAATTTTAAGTTGCGCCGCAGTAGATTCTACGACTTTCTGCGCTATATTGATGGTATAATTAAGTTCACGCTCATAATTATTTTTGCTATCACGATATTTAATCGTAATCTCATGTTCTCCATAATTAGTCATAGCAGGAACATTGTAAACATCGTCTTCTTTTACCATAATGCTTTCCGTCATTCCATCACTCATTGTAATTTTAATTATGGGACATACAAAATCATCACCGTATTGATAGTTCAGTTTTGTTTCGTCATAATCAATTTCAACATTAGCAATCTTAACTGCAACTACTTTTACGGGAACATACCTAACATCTTCCTTATTTTGATACTTAAAAGAAAGCTTTATTGCTGTAACCCCTTCTGTTTCAAAACAATATTTATACGAATAAGCTGTTGTAACAACATCTTCTTTCTTTTCTGAATTATAATAAGAAAGCTCTATTATTTTGTTTGATAACACTTCTCCTTGCAAAAACTCAGTATCTTCAATAGAAGCAACATGAATCCTGTCTTTTGCCCATAAACTTTCAAAAACATTTTCCCACTCAACATTATACTCTTCGCTTTTACCTTCGGTATCTTCGTCGTTTACCCACTCCCATTTCGGAGCAGAACCATAATAATCTTCACTTACAAAGTTGCCTTTCGATCCGATATTTTTATATTCAAGCGAAACTCCGGAGGCAGTATCTTCTGTAATTTTTTTAACAACAATGTTTGCATTGAGGGTCGGATTATCAATAGAGATTAACTTTATATTTATTTTGCCTTTATTTACAACTTGAGTTACTTCTCCGCTATTTAAGCCTACCACGCCGGAAACCGCACCACCAAAGTCTTCTTTGGACTTTATAGTAAGCTGTATATCCGATTCGTTTATACATTGACTCACATTACCTTTGTTATATCCGATTACGCCTCCGACATAAATATCATAATTGCCTAATCCCGCACCGTTTTCAAGCAATTCTTTGGTAATAAATCCGCCTTTTACATTATTATAGTTTGAATACCACAAACCTGAAGAAGAATTAATTGCAACATAATCCTCATCTTCAATACTTGAGGGTTGTCCTTCAGCCCAGTTTGTATAAGCAGACGTTCCGCCACTTAATAAGTATTTCTTTTCTCTATAGTCATACTCTATTGTACTGCCGTCCTGCCACTTCCATTTGTTTAGATTCGTAGCCACGCGTTTGGCACCAATCCAATACATTTTGTTTTCCGGCGCGTTATAATTTTTAAACAACTTTTCAACAATTGTCTGATCCTGCTGACTGTGAATGCTAAATAAATTTTCCTGCATGCCCAAAGTTGATGATAAGGTATCGACTTCGCCGTAAGTTAACGAGGTGTCATATAATGAATATTTTGCAGTAGATGTATAATATATAACCCTTTGTTTGTTATTTGGAACAGCCGTCGAACCTCCTCTATTTCCGTCTTTTCTTGAATCCCTACCGCTTCCGCCGTTTCCGCCGTTTCCACCTGAGCCTACGCCATTATCATTTAAAACCAATTGCGTATTTTCGTATACTTTTATAACCGTACTCTCTAAATCAATAGCATTTCCAAATAGTCCACCGTTACCGCCGATACCGCCGGCGCCACCAACTCCTGTTTTACCGTTTGATGCCCAGATGCCATTGCCACCGGCACCGCCGTTACCTCCAACGCCGCCGTTGCCTCCGTCGCCACCAGCACCGCCTTTAATATTTACATTACCACCAAACACAGTCAACCTGTTTATGTTCATAGCTTGACCACCAACGCCACCAACACCGCCGTTGCCGCCGTTACCGCCATTGCCACCGTCGCCACCGCCGACCCATATAAAACCGGCATTGGAACCTTTAAGTCCGTTTGCTCCAACACCACCGATACCTCCAGTACCGCCTTTACCACCAATAATTGTCAATTCTGATTCAATATTAATCTTAACTTCGTCTGCAATAATGCTAACGCCGCCAATATGACCTGGATCACCTGTATTGCCTGATTTTCCGGACGCTCCGGCGCCTGAGCCGTTAGTTCCATTATATGCGCCCTCGCCTCCGGCTTTCCCCTGCGAACCGGATATGGTTAGTTTTGCACTTCCCACAATATTAAGTCCGCCAGCTACGTTTAAAGCAGAGGCAATACCGATTTTATCTGTTTTAATACTATTGCTGTTTCCTTCAGATATAATCCATACCACATTCTCTGCATTTGACGATATCGCACCTTTATCAGAACTATAAACAATGTTCACATTTTCCAATGCAACATATCTTTCAAACGGCGAATTCTCTATTTTTATATTTAAACCTACATACTCCTTTTGTGAATCGCCTATAATCCGAAGTGCTTCTGCGCCTGTTCGTAATGTTATAGTTTTATTCACTTCGCCATTAAAAGCACGTAAATCGAGAACAGTAGTTTCATCTATATATTCCGGAACTTGCGTTACTTCTGTAGCGGTAATATGTTTGGCTTCTTCAAATAACGATTGCGTATCTACCGTAGGCTTATCAATTAAAAGTTCATCATCAGAATTTTTACCGACAAATTCAACTGTTGAATTAATCGTTACATTATTTTGACAATTTTTGATAACCCCACCGTTCCAACCTACTATTCCGCCTACACCAAGTGTGGGAGAATTATCCAAAGATATAGTACCATTTACACTTAAATTTTTAATTGTCCCTGTGCTGTATCCAAATAATCCCACATAGGGCTCATCCCAATTGGTTATATTCAAATTATTTATAGCATTATTGTTCCCATCAAAAATTCCGGTAAACTTATTCAGCTCCGTTCCTATGGGTCGCCAATTAGAAATCTCACCCAGATCAATATCGCATGCAAGAATATATCTGCCTTGCATGTTGTTACGAATTTCATCAAGCTGACTTGCTGAAGAAATAACCGCATCATATTGACTGAAATCAAAATCACCTTCATTAACGGTTTTATATACGAACTTGTTGAGAAGGTCATTGCTCTTGCCGGCGACTTGCTCATTATAATAATTTTTTAACTCTGCCTTTCTATCCGCATATTGAGAAGGAAGCAAGTCCCACATAGATATTAAAGTAAGACCGCTTGAAAGTACTTGTGCATTTTCATTGTCAACGCCATCTCCCCAGGTATTTACAGAATCCACTTTGGTTTCATCAAGCTGTCCTTTGGAAGACCCTCTTGAAAATGTAGAAGTAACTCTGAATTCATTTTCGGTATCAAGGGACATAGTTTCTTTTTCAGTAACTTTTGTCTCGAATCCGGCAGACCCGAATTTAGATACACTGGTCTTTCCTTTCACCTCTGCCGAAGAAGATATTTCTGTTGAAACAGAAGCTTTTAAATCCATATAAATCGATGAAAATGTATATTCGCCTCCACGCTTATAGGAAACTATAATATGTGTTCCGTATGTATCAAAAAAATCTTTCGGCGACCATGTATATTGAGGAAAAGAATCCGTTAAAGCCCCGTAAACGTTCCCACGCAAATGGTTGCGAAGTGTAGAAGCGCTCCCCATAACTCCGCCGTTATCCCAATTCAGCGTCCACGCGTCCAAGTATTTCTGATAATTATAAATTGTATATTCTACATCCACGGATGTCGAGGCGGAAACATTTACGCCCATAGAGAATCCCGCTTCCATCTTAGCGGAACCTATAACAAAATTACTGCTGGCATTAGCTTTGGTACTTAAATCAACCCCCATTGACATTGCCAATGAAACAAAACTTTTACTTGTAAAGCCCTGCCCGTAACTTGTAGATATGTAATCCTTACTAACAGTAAAATCCGACAAATCAGCGTCATCTAAAACTAATTTTAAATGATTCTGTGACAGAAGATCATCAGATTTATCGTTGGTATCGATATCACGCAATAAATTTACGCCTCTGCCTAAATATCCCAAATCATTTATTTCTTCTGGCGTGCTGATTGTCGCATGCGCAGACAAAAGTCCGATATTCGGAATAAAAGCTGCCGTGGTCATAATGCAGGCTAAGCCGACAGCAGCAAGTTTTTTGTAGTTGCGCTTTAATGCTTTCTTTGTCATTAGTTTCATACTCCCTCCATAAAATTTATTATATATTATTAAGACAGTTAAAAAACTGATATTGTGACATAAATCTACAAATTAATTATTAAAGGCGCGGGTGCCAAA
>JAIDSQ010000029.1 GCA_029061155.1 Clostridia bacterium | reverse complement strand
CAATAAGATATGTACCATTGCAATGCTTTGAATCTTGCAAGCAAGATGTCTCTAATTTGTTGATTATTGGGCTTCCAGAACTTCCTGGAAAGTTTTGGATATCTAGTAAATATCCTTCGTCATCTATAGTTTCTTTAATTCTAGAAATGCAACCTAGCCGGCAAATCGGCATCTTTGACCCAGAATTTACTCGTCCAGCAGGGAATCCCAGCGAGTAAACCAAAGACCCCTCGTCGACACCTTGCGCTAACATTTCTTTACGAGATAGAGTATGCACACCAAGCTTAAATGCGCTTATTCTGCCGATATCCCTAGCTAAATCCATAGCATTGGATACAATTGTACAAGCTACATCAATATTAGGGTTAGGATGAACACTATAATTTGGAACATTATTGTTATCAAATAAATCTACCTCATAATCTATGGCTGTAAGCACGCCCTCAAGATTAAATCTAACTACTAATTGTTTTAATCCACTTTCAAATACATGTCTATTTGATACCATGAAAATATTATATTTATCATCTTCATTTTTTCTTGCTACTATAAATCCAGACGCGAGCCACGTAGGTTCACCTGTTTCACTCTTTTGTCCAATCGCCACGACGGCATCATGAAAAAAATTAGGTATTACTGACATCAATTTCTCCTTTGTATCTAATGTTGTGCAGATACTACAGTTTTTAAGATATTATAAATATATACACAAAGTATGGCAACCAAACATATCTTGCAAATTTAAAAATATACGCTGTTATTCCATTACTCTTATCATATATTCTATATAAATGATTTCTTCTTCCGATAAATTATAATTTCTATAGAGCTGTTTGTCAATGTCGCTTACAGATTTCCCCCAACATATGTCAGAGTTTTCAGTAAAATCTTGCATTGGCACAAAAGAATAAACCTTTGAAGTTGCGTGTTGTGTATTTTTAAGCAACAACACTAAAAATCTGAAAAATTTTGTTTTCATATATGAAACTACATTTTCAGCAATTATCTTTTTGTCAAAAGGTCCGATAACCAAATACGTTTCAGTACAAACCGAATTTTGTTCGCCTACAAAAGGTTTGTTAATTACCTGTACAGGAAATGTATCGCCCATCCCGTAAGCGTAGCTTATATAAACTTTATACTTATCTATCCATTCCGTGTTAGTGGAAATAATTAAATCTTTACCGATATGCCCGACTGCTTTATTCGCATAAATCGTTGTAAAGCCGTCGCTTTTACCGCTTTCAAAATCTGTAAAAGTTGAAGATAACCCAAACGGTTTTCTTGAACTAACTATTGTAGAAAAAGATTGCTCTTCAAATTCTGTGATTTTTTCCAATATACTTATTGATTCGTTATAGCGAATAAAAGTTGTTGAATTTTTATATTTTAATGATCTTACCATTGTGGACTTTACATTTTCGCTGATAGTGGTAACTTCACATAAACCTTTGTTATCTCTATCCCATAAAAAGTAACAAACACCACCTTCAAGTTTAATTCCGTTAAAACAATCGCTTGCATTGGGATAGTCAATAAGTTTGCGCATACTGCTGTCATTAATCATTGAATCTCTGAATTCGTCCAAGCCTTTACCGCCGGCAAACCAACGCGACGGAATAATCATAACCAGATAGCGCGGGTTCAGCTTTTTAGCCGTATTCACAAAATAGTGATATATGGGCGCGGCGCTTGCCTGCGCTCCGCCGTCTGAAAGCTGATAGGGCGGGTTGCCGATTATTACGTCAAACTTCATATTGAAAATCTCCGTGGGGGTTAGAGTATGAATAAACTGATAGGCGTGGCTT
>JAIDSQ010000028.1 GCA_029061155.1 Clostridia bacterium | reverse complement strand
TTGTTGTATTCGTCTATCGCCGACTTCAAAGCTATTATCTCTTCCGCAACCTCTGCCTTATCGGTTTCGGAAAGCGTTTCGTATATTTCTATCGCACTGTTTATGGATTGAAGTCTTTTAGCAAGTACCCCGGTTTTAACAATCCTGTCAACCGCGTCCTTGAAATTTTCAGTTTTTGAATTTTCGGGTTTTTCAGGCTCAACCGAACCTTTACCCCAGATTGCGTTTGCATATTCGGGGTGGTCGATAAAGGGATTTCTATTGCCCTGTATTCCGTAAATGACGTCGTTTCTCGTAGTTTCTATGCTGTCTACGGGGTCGGACTCGTTCCACTTTAAAAGAAGAGATATTGCAGCCTCCTCGTTTTTTGTAGAAATTACGTCAGTAAATTTGAGTGTTCCAAAGCAACTCTTCTGCCCACTTCCGTTTGTGGAGCCATAAACATTAGCATAAGTATTGTAATGAACATAAACGTACAGTACAATTCTTGCAACGTCACCCTTGACTTTATCAAGAGGCTCAAAGACGTTTCCATTTGTATAACCACCAAGATATTGTTTTTGTCCGCTGAGCCCCAGAGAATATGCCTCGGTTCCATTTTCCACTTCGCCGTAAAGCTTATTTCCGCGCGTACTGTTCAGTTGATATTCTGCGGGTCTGATATGATGGAGGTCTGTTCCGCCGCTACGGGTTGAGTTGGAAACATCTTTCCACAATCCTTCAGAAAGGCTTTTACACCAAAGATGTTCCCTGTTCCATGTTCCCGCTCTTGTACCATCCCACGTAGATGAAATATCTTCCTGTGTGTAAAACTCCATTAATGTATTCGTCGCTGAACCTTTATCCGTCTGCATTACAATTGAAACATCTTTGCAATCTGCATAGGAAGTATATTTTATATGCGTGGTAGTAATTAAGTCATGCAATTGACCTAAAAGCTTGGTTCCACTTGTAGCGGTAATTTGCGAATAATAGCCGGTTGCTCCTTCCGCAGTTTTGGTATTAGTCACAGCCGTAACGCTGACACATACGGCACACGCCAAGCACATTGATAGAACGCCTTTAAAAATACTTTTCATAATATTCCTCAGTTTTCCAAAAGTTTATGGTTGATACTGCCTATTATAACGTCGAGCGCGACGGAGTTGTAACCGCCTTCGGGCACTATGATATCGGCACGCCGTTTATATGGTTCCACGAACTGTTCGTGCATGGGCTTTACCGTCGATTTATACTGTTCCACGACCGAATCGAGGCTCCTTCCCCTCTTTTTTACATCCCTCATAATTCTTCTTAAGATCCGAAGGTCTGCGTCGGCGTCAACGTAAATTTTTATATCAAGAAGTTTGCACAGTTCAATATTCTCCAAAAGTAGAATTCCTTCAACTATGATTATCCTGTTGCTCTCCGTTTTGACGTATTCGTCCTTTCTCAAGTGACTGCAATAATCGTATTGGGGCACGTCCACGGCGTTGCCTTTTTTGAGTTCTTTTAAATGTTCAATCAAAAGGTCCGTTTCCAGGGCGTCGGGGTGGTCGTAATTGCGTTTCTCCCTCTCTTCAAATGGAATGCTCGGGTTATTTTTATAATAACTGTCCATGCTGATAAGCGTGGTGCACGAGCTGAACTCGTTATATATTTTCTGTGCAAGCGTAGTTTTTCCGCTTCCCGTGCCGCCGCAAATTCCGATTATTACTCTGTTCAACGCGTACTCTCCTTTACCTGACGTTCAAGCCAGCACTTTCTGCACATTGCAATGTATCTGTCATTTCCACCGATACATACTTGCGAGCCTTTAGTCACTATCCGACCTTTCTCATCTATGCGCGCGTTGACCGTTGCCTTCGCTCCGCAAGTACAAACAGATTTTATTTCCGTAATTGACTGTGCGATTTCAAATAACCGCTTACTACCAGGAAAAAGATGCGTAGTAAAATCAGTACTCAATCCGAAACACAGCACGGGGACATTGTGTTTAATCACTATATCGTCAAGCTGGTCTACCTGTTCGGGCGTAAGGAACTGACACTCGTCAACAATTATAACATTACAGTCGGAATATTCCTTTACATATTTTATATATAAATTCTCATCGTCCCTGACTGCAATCGCCTCGTTTTCCAGTCCTATCCTCGACTTGACGGTATTTATGCCGTCACGATTGTCTATTGCCGGCTTTAAAAGCAGAACTTTCATATTGCGTTCTTCGTAATTAAATTTTGTTATGAGCGCCTGAGCCGTCTTTGAACAACCCATTGCCCCGAACTTGAAGTATAATTTAGCCATAAACGTTCCGTTTAATCAATGTATCTTAATTGCGTTTGTGTAAAACATGCTCTTCACAAATCAAACTGTTATTCTACCGTGCAGTATATAAGCGGTTCATTTTTAGGTTTGCTCTGTTGTATACCCGTTGCTGCAATAAGCACCTCTTCCGCTTTGTGGAACACAGACTTATCGTTCGAGTACAGGGTTGCGATTTCGTCGCCCACTTCTACGAAATCACCCGTCTTACACTTTAATATTATTCCAGCACTATAATCTATTTCATCCTCCATTGTGTTGCGCCCTGCGCCAAGCGCAAGACTTGCAAGCCCGTATGATTCGGTGTCTACATTGCAAATGTAACCACGTTTTGTACTCTTAACTATGTAAGAATACTTCGCTTTTGCAAAATTTTCAGTGTTATCGATAAGTTTCACATCGCCGCCCTGTGCTGCAACCGTCTGCTTGAACTTAGCGAGCGCGCTGCCGTCTTTGATGGACTGTCTCGCTAATTTGACACATTCTTCAACACTGCCCTTGCCTGCAAGCGAAAGCATATGTGCCGCAAGCGTCATACAAACTTCGGTAAAATCTTCAGGACCGCGTCCGTTAAGTGTTTCAACCGCCTCTATAACTTCAAGCGAGTTGCCTATCGCATAGCCTAAAGGTCTATCCATATTAGTAATAAGGGCAACCATCTTTTTGCCTGCATTCTTACCGATATCCACCATCAGCCGCGCAAGAGCCTTACTGTCCTCTACGCTTTTCATGAACGAGCCGCTACCCGTTTTAACGTCTAAAACTATACAGTCGTCATCCGCTGCAAGTTTTTTCCCCATTATGCTTGCGGCAATAAGCGGCATACTGTCAACCGTAGCCGTAACGTCGCGCAGAGCATAAAGTTTTTTATCCGCAGGGGCAAACTGTTTGCTTTGTCCGACAATAGCAAATCCTATCTCGTTTACCTGCTTAATAAAATCGGTATCAGAAAGAGTGGTCTGAAAGTTAGTTATAGATTCTAACTTGTCTATGGTTCCGCCTGTATGACCTAAGCCCCTGCCGCTCATTTTTGCAACTTTAACGCCGAAGGAGGCAACGATAGGCGCGACTACAAGACTTGTCTTATCGCCTACGCCGCCCGTAGAATGCTTATCAACGCGTATCCCTTTAATTGCGGAAAAATCTAATTTAGCCCCTGAATCGCGAACGGCAAAAGTTAAATCGCTGGTTTCCCTTATTGTCATACCGTTAAAATATATCGCCATACACAACGCTGCTATCTGATAGTCGGGAATACTACCGTCGGTAACGCCGTTTATAAAATAATTTATTTCTTCGGTTGTCAGCTCGCCCTTGTCACGTTTCTTTTTAATAATATAGTATATTCGCATAATTTTTACCTTTCCCAGCCCCAACGCGATACAACA
>JAIDSQ010000027.1 GCA_029061155.1 Clostridia bacterium | reverse complement strand
TTGCAATACTTGACTTTAACAGTTTAAGCGCATAGGCACTTGTAGGCATACCCGCTTCCAAATTTATTTCTTTTAATCTTTTCATACCTGATTAACTTGCTCCGATTACAATCTTTTTAATTCCCGTTTACGGAAAAATAGCCGTTCTTCTATTACGGAAATAACCAAGTGCACAACCATACCAAAACCGAACATCAAAATAATAACGTCCATTGTAAAAGTAATGGCTTTCGTCAAATATAAAATAAAGAAAATACCGTAGTATACAAGATTTATAATCAATGAGTTGATTGCATTATATATTGTGTGACCAGTGCCGACAAAATAATTGTCGATAATGGCGCAACCCGAATAAGCGATATAGAACGGCGCAAGCTTGATTGTAATCAGAAATACTTCATGCGCATTTTCAAGCCCTTCCGCGTAGCGATAGAACGGAGTCCATAACGGAATTGTAACTGCCCATAATAAAAAAACACAAGCACCGATAAAATAGTAATTGAACTGCTTCAAGGCAAGGTAGCCATCCTTACAGTCGTGACGAATAACCTCACTCAATGCCGTTATAGGAATCAACATCCAACCCCATATAAAATTGTTTGCTACCCAATAGTTGCCCTGCTCGGCAACCATATTTACCATTTTACCAATCATTACGGCATATATCAAGTTGTCTATAAATTGTTGCGCTCCCGAAAATATGCCTACCTTGCCCCACTCCTTAAACGTCTGCAAATCGCTCTTTTTATACCAAGTAGGTCTGATAAGTTTTTGTAAAAACAATACCAAAAAACCTGCCACGGCAAGCAACGCGTTTACTATAATATTAGAAGCGGCTATTCCGTAAACACCCATTGCAGGAATCAACAAGAAGTCTGCAATAACCGACAATACCGTTTGCACACCTAAAAATATGTATACGTTTTTATCTTTACCTACTACAACGAAAACCACGTTGAAAAAGCTCGGCAAAATGCCAACCATAAAAGCAACCGTTTCAAGTTGCAGGTAATGATTTGTTACGGCAAGATCAACTTCCGCAGGATTCATTGCAGCTACCAATACTGAACCGTAAATTAGAACCCCGATTGAGAACAAAGTATATAATGCAAAAGCGATTACCCCAACCTTGAAGGTATGTTTTGCAAAGTTTTCTTCGTCGTGCTTCAATAACTTATTTAATACAGAATAAAGCGGAATTATAAGAAACGCTCTCAACGTTTCATCAATTAAATCGAACCACTCCATTTGCCCGATGATATCGAACACACCACTTTCACCGTTATATGAAATAATAAAAGTTCTGACCGTTTGGTATATTGCGGGAATGAGTGCAAGCGCACAAAGCGACACAAACAAACGCCAGTTAAAATATTTAAGTTGTTTAAACTTCTCTTTCATACGTAATTCCTTAAATTAATATATTTTGTAATTTGTAAATTCAACGGCTATTTTTGATTTTGATTAAAAATTAGTCGCTCCATAATTTAGCATACTTTGCTTTTAGGTAAGATACTAGAAAATAAATATGAATTTAACTTCTGTCTTTTTTGATCAAACTCAAACGGTTCTTTTATTTCGTTATAATATATAAGCCCATATCTGTATTCACTTTTTAAATTATAATAATCTATTCTTTTCCTTTTCAACGCTTTGATTATCTCTGTTGATGTATTTAATGTATAAGGCAAACCATGTTCACCTCGTAACTGACCGAGATATTTATCAATCGCAAATGCCTGTCTTGAAATAAAATATTTAGTAACTTCATTTTGATCTTTCAACTCAATTATTCTTGCATCAAATAGCCAATCTTTTCCTTGCAAATCTAAACCATACAGTCTTGATACTCTATTAAAAATCAATGCTAACTTCCCTGACAGTAAAGACAATAGCTTTTCAATACGATTATCGTCAACATCGCTTTTAGTTTTGGGATTAATAGCGCCTTTTAATAATATGGATATCTCATCACTATATGAATAGCCAAAAATAATATTGCCGTACGTTTCACAAAACTCAACAAAGGTCTGCTTCATCGTATTAAAAAACGGCTCATAAATAGCTTTACCAACTTGCTTAAACGCTTTCGTCATGCCTTTTCCGTCAAATCGAATAACGTAATAAGTATTCGGTTTTAGTTTTTTATCAAATTTTTGCTCGTGATTTTTAAAATAGCTGTTCAGGCTTTTTGCATAACCGTAACTGTACTTTTCTTTCGTAGCCATATAATCACCTCATTCCTCCTCATATTCATCCATTAAGTACAACAACATTTCATAAGCAGATTCTCTTTGTGCTTCTTTTTTACTGTTTGCGGTATTAACAAAAGATTCCTCCACATCTTCTATAGAGCAGGTGCATGTCCAAACCGAATTTCCATCTTCATCATACTCCTGTTCAAATTCATATTGCGGTTTTGATATTAAACCTTTTTGAACTAATTCATTTATCTGCCTTAAAGATTCATACTCATTAGCTTCTCCAACGGCTTCTTTATACACGTTGATAATATAACCGTCTTCAAGCAACACTAGATAAGCTTTCCTTGCGGCATCCATTCGTGCCTTTGCTTTGCTTATCCCTTCTCCGAATGTATTTAAATTTATCTCGTCAATAAGTATCTGACATTCGTATTTATCATAGTATTCATGATAGATGTAC
>JAIDSQ010000026.1 GCA_029061155.1 Clostridia bacterium | reverse complement strand
TTTTATCTGTTTTTGAGTTTAAATCAAAATCAATATAACACGAAAATTCAGTTTCGCTATCCACTTGTATTCGGGGTACAAATTTATCTACTAATCCTGTATCAATAGCTGTGTTTTTGACACTGACAACTTGCTTTAAGTAAGCTTTGGCATCCTTATCGGAAATATTTTAGTAGTTGCTATCATCACAATTTCTGTCAAAAAGCAAAAGCTCTTGTTGAGCTTGTTCTTTATCTGCTTCCGCTTTCAGCTTCATCAAAAGATAAGTATCTTTATCTATTACACCGTTTGCCCGCATTTCAATTAAACGCCGTATTTTTTTTCGCCAATCCTTTGATTTTTTCTTCATAGTTTTTGCGTATCTTTTCCCTCTCTTGCTTCTCCAAAAAACTCTCAGATGTTAATGTTTTTGCAGCAAGGCTTAATGTTTTCTCATGTTTAAATAAATGTCTAGAAACATATAGCGCCATCATTTCCAGTTTCCAATCGCATATAGCTCGAACATTGCAAAAGCCTTGATCATTTGGATCGACTATTTTATCAGCACCATTATTAAGTTGAGAATAGCATTTAAGCCAAATGTTGTTTACTCCATTATGGCGCGTATGCCATTTTTTTCTCATTGATGATCCGCAACGGCAACGCAGTTTATTCGTCCAAACATTATTGTTTTTATGCGACGCAATCTTCCTAATAGCAATTTCCCCGTTCACATCAATTGCCTGAACCTTTTTATGGCTTTCACGTATGTGCTTACACCATTCCCATTGCTCAGACGAAATAATAGGCTCAAACTTGCCAGCCACATAAATATAAGAATCTTCATCACGAGTTATTATCGTCTTTTGATCGAGAAAATTATTACTGTGCGATTTGTTGTATACCATTACACCTTTATACACCGTATTGCGCAAGCATTTGGATATCCTCGTAACGTCCCCTTCCGTTGTTCCTCTGGCATTCTTTTTCCCAAGCCTTATTAACTCGTTACGAATCGCTTGCATTCCCATTCCCGACTCATATAGATTGTAAATGAGCCGCACTGTTTCTGCCTGCTCTTGATTGATGACATAGGTGTCGCCCACTCTGTCATAACCGAGTATATTTCCGTTACCGTAAAGTACACCGTTTTTACGGCTCATAGCCTGTCCCGCCTTCACTCGCTCGGACATCTTTCGGCTCTCTTCCTGCGCTACCATTGCCATTATTGTTAATATCATTTCGCCACTGTTATCCAACGTCCATATACTTTCGTGAACAAAATACACCTCTACGTTTAATGATTTAAGTTGTCTAGTAAACTCAAGACACTCTACTGTATTTCTTGCAAATCTCGACACCTCACGCGTAACGATTAAATCGAATTTACCTGATTTTGCATCATTCAGCATACGCATAAATTCAGGGCGTTTTTTTGCTTGCATACCGGTTAAACTGTCATCGATATAGCGGTCCACTACGACCCAGTTCGGATACTGCTTACGAAGTTCATCGTACCATTGCATTTGATTTTTTTACGCATAAGTCTGCTCTTCATGTTCGGTTGAAACCCTACCGTAGAAAACAATTCTTCTCGGGCGGTCAAAAGATTGTAAATCTTTTTGAGCTGACAAAATTTTGTTAAACATAGTTTAATCTCCTTAAAATAAATTCCTTTTACAATGAAGAAAACTATGTTTTTGTCAAGTAAAATATGCTATTGCGTACCTTGCAGCAGTATCTCCTAAATGTAACAGCAAGACTTGCTATTTTTTTGTCAAAATGATTGCTATTTTGTCGCAATATAGTAATTGATAGGACTGCAAGGGATGCAACCATTCTCATTTTTTAGACAAAAAACTCCCGATTTCGATAAGAAATCGGGAGTTTTTTGATTTATTTTGTCAATTACTTGCGGGGATTTTTGATATTCGCCTGAGCTGCTGCAAGGCGCGCGATGGGTACGCGGTAAGGCGAGCAGGAAACGTAGTCAAGACCGATCTGGTGGCAGAACTCGATTGACGAGGGATCGCCGCCGTGTTCGCCGCAGATACCTACGTGAAGCTTCTTTCTTTCGCCCTTGCCGAGCTTAACGGCAGTATC
>JAIDSQ010000025.1 GCA_029061155.1 Clostridia bacterium | reverse complement strand
GATATAAGAAGGGCGGACGCTTAAAAGCGTCCGCCCGTATTTTATCTTTCCTGGTTTATATCGTAAGGAGTTACCTGATATACGTAATAGTTCAGCCAGTTCATGTAAAACAGATTTGCCGTCGAAGTCCAGTTCATTTTAACCTCGTTCATATCCTTGTCGGCGAAATAGTTTACGGGCGGTTTAATATCCAGCCCCTTTGCAAGATCGCGCTCGTACTCGTTTTTAAGGGTATAGCGGTCATATTCCATATGCCCCGTAACAAACACCTGCCTGTTGTCAATGCTCTTGATAATAGACGCGCCCGCGCGCTTTGAATAGGCAAGTATTTTCAGGTTTTTAATATGTAAAATATCCTTGGCATAAATTATCGTATGCCGAGAATGTGGCATATGAAACTCGTCCGAAATCCCGCGCATAAGCGGTTCGGGCACGCCGTCGCGCACACGGTTATGCGCAAAAATACCGAAACACTTTTGTTTTAACGGATGTTTCCTTATCTTGTAGAAGTAGTGCAGCGCCGCCTGCGCGCCCCAGCAGATGAACAGGGTGGAGGTAACGTTTGTTTTCGTCCAGTCCAATATGCTTTTAAGCTCTGCCCAGTACGCAACCTTTTCAAAAGGCATATTTTCCACAGGCGCACCCGTAATAATCATACCGTCAAACTTGCTGTCTTTAACTTCGTCAAAAGTCTTATAAAACTTATCAAGGTGTCCCTTGTCTGTGTGCGTTGAGTTATAAGTCGAAGTCTTGATAAGCGTAATATTGACCTGTAACGGCGAGTTGGAAAGTAATCTCATGAATTGCGTTTCAGTCGTTTCCTTTGTAGGCATAAGGTTTAAAATTGCAATTTCAATGGGACGTATTTCCTGCGAAACCGCCCTTTCTTTATCCATTACGAATATTCTCTCGCCAGTAAGAATTTTATAGGCGGGAATGTCTTTATCAATTACTATCGGCATTTATTTTCCTCATTAAAGCTTTTCAAGCGCCTGTTTCAAATCGGCTATTATATCCTCGGGGTTTTCAATTCCCACAGAAAGTCTTACAAGATTGTGCGGAACACCCGCCTTTACAAGATCTTCTTCGGAAAGCTGTCTGTGCGTGGTGGAGGCGGGGTGTAATACACAGCTCCTTACGTCCGCAACGTGCGTTTCCTGAGTAATCAATTTAAGCGCCTCCATAAACTTGGCGCACATTTCAACACTGCCCTTTATACCGAAACTCATCATTCCGCCCTGACCGTTGGGAAGATACTTTTCAGCAAGCTTGTGGTATTTATTATCCTTCAGCGAAGGATGCTTTACCCATTCGATTTTGGGGTGCTTGCTAAGATATTCCGCAACCTTTTTAGCGTTGGAAGAATGTCTTTCCATCCTCAGCGCAAGCGTGTCGCAGCCTATGTACGAAAGAAACGCGTTCTGCGGACTCATAATCGCGCCGTAGTCGCGTATCATCTGCGCACGGCACTTCGTTCCGAACGCAACGGGCAGGTCCGCATATACAAGTCCGTGATAACTCTCGTCAGGAGTATTGAAAGCGGGATATCTGCTATTTCCCTTAAACTCAAAGTTTCCGCAGTCAATAATCATTCCGCCGAGCGCCGCCGCGTGACCGTCAAGATATTTGGAGGAGGAGTGAACGACAATGTTCGCACCGAAATCCTTGGGACGGCATAAAACGGGTGTGGAAAGGGTGTTGTCCACCGCAAACAACACGTTATGCTTTTTTGCAATAGCGGCAATCTTGTCAAAGTCTAAAACTACAATCGCGGGGTTTGCAATTGTTTCCGTAAAAATAATCTTCGTCTTATCGTCGATAAGTTTTTCAATTTCCTCTTTAGGCGCGTCGGGGTTAAAGAACCTGCATTCTATACCGAGCTTAGGAAGGGTAGTTGAGAACAGGTTGTACGTTCCGCCGTAAACTGCCTGCGAAGACAGAATGTTGTCTCCCGCGCCCGCAACGGTAAAAATAGTCAAAGCCGTCGCGCTCATACCCGAGGCGCAGCCTATACCGCAAACGCCGCCTTCGAGAGCGGCAACCTTGCCTTCAAACGCCGCAACGGTGGGGTTGGCAAGGCGTGTATAAAAATAGCCGTCGCTTTTAAGGTCAAAAAGGTCAGCCATATCCTGCGTCTTTTCGTATACGTAAGTGGTGGACTGAACAATGGGCGGTATGCGCGCCTCGCCTGTTTTGGGCGAGTAGCCCGCCTGTACGCAAAGAGTATCCTGTTTATAGTTTGCCATAATTTTCTCCTTGATTATCTTAAGTTTATCTGTATTCTTTAAGCTGTCTGTCAAGCGCGCGCTTCTGGTCTTTTTCCGCAATCGTGCGTTTCTTGTCAAAGCTTTGTTTGCCTTTGCAAAGCGCAATTTCAACCTTTACAAGACTGCCCGAAAAGTAAAGGGAAAGAGGTACGAGCGTGTAGCCCTTTTCGTTTATTTTACCTACAATCTTATCAATCTCAGCGCGGTGCATTAAAAGCTTTCTGTCGCGCTTTGAATCCTTTGTAGAGAATGCGCCCGCCTTATCGTACACGGCAATATGCGCGTTTTTCAGCGTAAGCTGACCTTCGCGGATAAAGCAAAAACTGTCTTTAAGGTTGCAGTTGCCCGCCCGCAAGGACTTGACTTCCGAACCTTCGAGAACAATTCCCGCCTCGTATTTTTCGAGAACGAAATATTCATATGTCGCGTATCTGTTGTAGGTAATCGTCTTCATATTCATTATTATAACATAAATTTTGTAATAGTAAAATAAAATTTTAGTCAAATTTTGGCATATAC
>JAIDSQ010000024.1 GCA_029061155.1 Clostridia bacterium | reverse complement strand
TATTCTATCTTGTCTATCAATGCTTCGACATCATTTTTCTTTACAGATGTTCCGCAAGATTCATCGATAATTTCTATGCTTCCGCCGGTTTGGAAAGTTAAAACGGGCGTTCCGCAAGCCAATGACTCGATATTGACAGTCGGAAAGTTTTCAAGCTTTGTAGGATTCACAAAAAGATCAGCAGCAGAATATATCTCAGCCAACTCAGCGGCACTTTCGGTACGTTGAATTACAATTATATTTTCAGGTAAATTTTTCTGAGTCTTATTATCGACGCCGACCAAAACAATTTGATATTTGTCGTCTAACCGTTTAGAAAGTTCAATAAAAACTTCTAACCCCTTTCTGCTATCCCAAACGCTTGCAACGCCAAGAAGAATAAATTTGTTTGCACTGTTATATTTACTTCTGAAATCGCTGTCAGATGGTTTAAATGTGTTTAAATCAATTCCGTTATTGATTACTTTTATTTCGTATTCATTCAAAAATGATTTATTAACCAAATCTGCCAGCCATTGCGACGGAGTAACGATGCACATATCATTTACGCCTGTAAATAATTGCTTTTTAAGAATATGCATCGGCTTGGAATCGTCGCAAAAGCTTTTAGGATATTCCTTTCTATCATAACACTTACTGCAGCCGTCTTGCCATTTAGTGCATTTATCTTCATCAAAATAAGCACAATGTCCAGTAAACGACCAACAGTCGTGCAACGTCCATATAATACGGATGTTTCTTTCTTTAATGTAATCAAATAGCATCGGCACGTTAATATAATAACCGTGCAGATTATGCAAATGAAGAATATCAGGTTTATATTCGTCCAGCCACTTTAAAAACCTTTTTGTCGATTTTTTTGAGTATGTTCCCGTTTTACCGAATAAACGTGACTTTAAAGCATGTATCTTTACACCGAAATTACTTTCTATATGATAGCTGATTTCTTTATACTTTTTCGGAGCGTCCATTCGCCCGTAAGCAATTATACACTCGTAACCATTCCGCTGTGCGACCTCTGCAATTCCTGTACATATTCGCCCTGTGCTGCCTACTCCGCATACAGAGTTAATTTGCACAATTTTCATATTGGTGCCGCCTCCATAATCGTTTCATAACAACCGCAAACAGAAAAATATTCCAGTAAATAATGCCTTGATAAATTTCCTTTGTTTTTGCAATCGTTAACATCGATAGTTTGTATAATATCAACGAAATCAGTTAAATTGCCATTTTCGCACCACCAGCCAAAATTGCCTTGGACTATATCTTTACCTACATCTGTATTGGTATCTGTGCAAGCAAAAACCGGCAAGCCAGCCTGCATATAAGAAAGCAGTCTCGAAGGATAGTTAGGAATTGTAAATCTGCCGTCAAGGAAAATCATTCCCGCATCGCAAGCCGCAAGCATTGAATCAAAATCTTCACGCGGCAAACGTTTTAAAAGTTTTACGTTTTCTTGCTGATTATTTGTAAAGGCTTGGTCCAACTTATTATATTCTGTTCCGTCGCCTACGATAAAGAAAAATACATTTTGATTGTCTTTTTGCGAACGCAGGCAATCTATAATAAAAGGAATTCCTTGCGGCTTACCCAAGTTACCGCCGTAAACAAATACGACTTTATCAAGAGGTATATCATATTTTTTGCGCATCGCTAACCTTTCTTCCTTTGTCAACGATACATCCTGCGGCTCTATACTGTTTGGTACGACTGTAACTTTTTTATTATTTATCTCAGGATGATGAGCCAAAATATAATCTGCGTTAGCCTGACTCATACAACCGATAAAATCAGCATTGCTATATAATTTCTTCTCTTTTTTACAAAAATGCCTGTATACAAATCCCATAATGCCTTTTGTTTTCAGCATTCCGATATCAACCGCATTCTGAGGAAAAATATCTTTTACAAGCAAATAATTAATTGCCTTACAGCGCTTTTTGAAATAACAAGAAGTTTTTGCGTATGATAAACTTGATGCCATACTGATAATTAAATCAAATTTTACACCTTTAACATACTTTTTTAACGCTTTAATTGTTTTATTTTCAAGCGTCAATAAATTTATTACTTTCTTTATTTTACCAGTTTTTTGAATTTGTCCATTTTTAATCTTAACTATTGTAACCCCATTATCATCTATGAAATGGGTAGTCTCCCCCGTACGCGTAGGGGTAACGGCATAAATATTATGATTATGCTTTGAAAACTCACGAATCAAGTCTGCATAGATATAACCGCTGTTACTATCATTAATTTCATATATAGATAAAAACAAAATATTCATTTGCATACCTCTATGCTTTCTTGCAAAGATAATTTGTCATACGGCTCTATATACATAC
>JAIDSQ010000023.1 GCA_029061155.1 Clostridia bacterium | reverse complement strand
CGTTAATATTATTTTATAGAAATAAACTATCTAAGTCAAGAATTTTAGATAATTTTAGTCTAAATTTTTATTATGAACATTATTTTTGCTGAAAGATTGAAATATTTAAGAAAAGAAAAAGGATTAAGTCAAGCTGAACTTGCAAAAGAACTTAATTTAACGCAGCGCAAAATCTCCTATTTGGAAACGGGACAATTTGAACCCGATTTAAAAATTCTTTGGGAAATAAGTAGCTATTTCGGAGTTACTTGCGATTATCTTATAGGTAAATCGGAGTATTAAAAAAGACCTTTGCGGTTGCAAAGGTCTTTTAATTTGATTTTTATTATTCCGCTTTGAAGGGAAGAAGGGCTGATACTCTCGCACGCTTGATTGCGGTTGAAAGTTCGCGCTGGTGTTTAGCGCAAGTTCCGCTCATTCTGCGGGGAAGGATTTTACCGCTTTCAGCAACGAATTTCTTTAAACGGTTTACGTCCTTATAGTCTATTTCCGCCGTCTTTTCCTGACAGAATACACAGACCTTCCTGCGGGGAACTCTTTTATAGCTCTTCTTGGGAGCGACTGTTTTATTTTCTTCCATGATTATTCTCCTATTATTCTTTTAAAAAGGAATGTCGGAATCGTCGTCGAACGCCTGCAAGCTTGCCCTCTTCCTCTCCTGAGGTGCGGAACTTTGAGGAGCAGCGTCGTAGCCGTCGCTCTGTCCGCGCGGGGTAAGGAATTCAACGTCCTGCGCAACGATGTCTACGCCCGTGCGCTTAACGCCCTGATTATCCTCGTAGTTACGAAGTTCGATAGAACCCGTAACGGCGACCTTGTTGCCCTTTTTTGCGTATCTTGCCACGTTTTCGCCAAGTCCGCGCCATGCGACGCAGTTGAAGAAATCCGTCTGTCTTTCACCGTTTGCCGAGCTGTAAGTTCTGTTTACGGCAATGGAGAAACGGCAAAGCGATACGCCCGAATTGGTTTCCGAAAGCTCGGGGTCGCGTGTTAAATTTCCGATTAAAAATACTTTATTCATCTCTTGTTCCTTAATTCTTTGCAGTTATAACTCTTCTTAAAACTTCAGCGGTTAAGCCTGCAACTCTGTCAAGCTCTTTGATAACCGAACCTTCAGCTTCGAAAGTCGTCAAAACGTAATAGCCGTCGCTTTTGTAGTTGATAGGATACGCAAGCTTTTTTACGCCCCACTTGTCAGTGGAAACAACTTTACCGTTGACACCTAAAATGATGTCCTCGAACTTTTTGATAACAGCGTCCTTAGCCTCGTCAGAAGCCGCGCTGTCCAAAATGTAAAGCATTTCGTAAGTTTTCATAGTTTTTCACCTCCCGGACTTAATCGGCATACCACCCACGGTATGCAAGGTTATTAAATTATATTATACCTTTTAAAAATTGTCAAACGTTTTACTTAATCTTTATAAAGGTTTGCCCGCTTTAAAAGAGTTTTGTTATCGTTAAGCTTTGCATCGAGCGCGCAGTCTCTTAAAAGATTTTCCAAGACGAACCCCACTTTTTCGGGCTTTACACCGTTTTTTATAAGCTCGTCCCCCCTTACGTTAAGCTGTTTTAAATTTACGGGCGCGCCCTCTTTTATCATCTTTTCATAAATGCCCCGCCACTTTACAACGCAGGGCGCGGGGGATAAATTATCCTTGCACGCCGAAAAGTCTGCTTGTTTTACTAAAAGCACTTTGTCGAATATATCGAAGTTTTTTACGATAAACTTTCTTATTTTGCTTTCGCGCGCGTCGCAGCGGGTGTCGTACATATGCGTTTCGCAAAGGCGCGCCGTTTCCGAAGTCAGCTTTTTGGGCATTTTAAGTCTTGCGCCCACTTCCGTTGTTATACGCGCGCTTTCAAGCTCGTGATTGTGGTAAGTGCCGAAATTATTCCTGCAATAGGGCTTGCCTATATCGTGCAAAAGCGCGGCAAGGCGCACCTCTTTTTGCGCGTACTTGACGGCGCGGAGCGAGTGCTCCAACACGTCGTGGGTGTGAAAGCTTGCGGGCTGTTCCATACCCCTGCCCGCCGTAAGTTCGGGAAGGATATAGTCTAAAACGCGGGTTTTATCCAAAATCTTAAGCCCCTCATACTGTCCGTAAGTATTGCCGTAGCGCTCGTCCGCGTGAAGTATTGCGGTAAGTTCGGCGTAAATTCTTTCGGCGGAAACGTCGGCAATGAGCCGCGCATTGTTTGTTGCGCCCGCAAGGCACTCTTCAGACGGTGTAAAGCCTGTCTGCGCGGACTGGCGGGCAAGGCGCATAAGCCTCAATCCGTCCTCGCCGAACACTTTGTCAGCGTCCGCAACGGTGGTCAGGCGTTTATTTGAAATATCTTCAACACCGCCGAGGGGGTCGGAAATGCGTTCATTTAAAATATCGTAATACACTGCGTTGCACTTGAAATCGCGCCTTTTCGCGTCGAGCGTAATATCGTCGGTGAAAAATGTTTTGACAGGTCTGTGTTCGCCCCGAACGTATTCGTCCGAGCGGAAACAGGTGAACTCGTACTCTTCGCCTTTCAGGGTAAGCTTTACGGTACCCGTGTTGCGGTAAACAGCCGTAACATGCGCACCGCAGCTTTGCGCGCAGCGTATAAAAGCGTCAGTATCCGCAGGGGCGCAGATATCAATATCTTTTTTGCCGCAGTCAAGCCCCGCCAGAAAATCGCGCACGTATCCGCCCACTATATACAGCGGGAAGTTGCAAGCTTGGGCAAGTTGTTTCAAGTTTTCAGAACAGGGTATTTTCATATGAAATATTATACCATTCTTTTAAAACTATTGCAATAATTTGAAAATTAGTTTATAATATTATGCAATATTGGCTTTTCATCGGTTTCTATAAACGAGCAGAACAAGGCGAACGAGGAAAATCCGAAGGAGTTTACAATGAAGTAAATGACTGAGGGTTCCCGCAGTTCAACGCCGTTATGCGAAGTTTAGAGGAAACGATTTACACTAAGGAGAAAGCTATGTATCACATTATTGTGAACGAGGATAACCTTAAAAAGAAAAAGAACCGCAAAAAGCTTGCGGCGACTGAAAAAGTGTTTAAAGAGGCGGGGCTTGAATATACAATCCACCGCACCAACCGCAGGGGTATGCCCGCGGAAATATGCAGCGAAGTCACTTCAGGGAAGGGCAACACGATTATCGCTATGGGCGGAGACGGTACTCTTCACGAAATTTTAAACGGCTTTATAGACTTTGAAAACAACAGCATGGGGCTTATACCCCTCGGCACGGGCAACGACTTTGCCGCGGCGGCGGGTATACCCTTAAAGGCTAAAAAGGCGGCTGAAATTATTGCTTACGGCAGGGCAAAGCCAATAGACTTTTTACAGCTGTCTTCGGGATTGCGTTCCTTAAACGCCGTCGGCACGGGTATTGACGTTGACGTTTTAAAAATTGCTTATTCGGGCAAAAACCACGCCAAATCAAAGTACCTGCGCGCGCTTATAAAAGCGCTTATCAGATTTAAAAGCTACCGCTATAAGGTAGTTTACGACGGAAAAGAGGAAGAACATTACGGGCTTATCGGCGCGGCGGGCAACGGCAGGCAGTTCGGGGGAGGAATTAAATGTTTCCCCGACGCGAAGATTGACGACGGATATCTCGATTTGCTTGTAGTGGATTTTATTTCAAAAATAAAAATCATCGGCGCGTTTTTAAAGCTTATGCGCGGTAAGATTAATAAAATAAAACAGGTAACGGCAGTTAAGACAAAAAGCTTTAAAATTATCCCCCTCGACGATAATTGCACAATTCAGGCGGACGGCGAGCTTTACGATAACGTCCCTTTGGAAGTTGAACTTGTGGAAGGCAAACTCAATTTCTTCATCCCCTCGGTATAGCAATGAAACTAGACAAGTATTACAGAAAGATAATTGACGGCGTACCCACCGCCGTAATTGTCGTAGACCAAAGTTTAAGGGCGGTTTTTACCAACACCGCGTTCAGAACCCTGTTCCCTTCGGGCAGGGAAAGCGGAGCTTTGGGCAGAATTACATGCTGTGTACACGGTTCGAGCGAATGCGGCGGCGAGGACTGCAAGGGGTGCCCCCTCTACGACGCCTTTGACGACGCGATATGCTCCAACAGCAACGTGACGAGGCGGGTGTTCCAGAAGGTGAGAACTGACGGCATTACGCGCGACGTCTCCTATTCCCTAACCGTAAAACCGCTTGGCGGCGGGCTGTGTATGGGAACTATAGACGACGCGTTCGAGCTGGAAATCGCGCAGGAATTGCAGACGGCGAAAAACATTCAGCAGCGGCTTTTGCCTGCGGGCAACTGGGCGGGCGGCAAGAGGTATTCTTATATGTACATCCCCTGCCGCGACATAGGCGGAGATTTGCCCGATGTGTTCACGGTCGGAAATTCGGCTTGCGGAGTTATTGCCGACGTTTCGGGCAAGGGTATTTCGGCGGGTATGCTTTCCGCGTTTGTAAAGGCGGCTTACGATAAGACGATGTACTCCCCCGCCGACGCGATAAGCAATCTGAATGCGAAGTTTTCGGAACTGAATCTGGACGAAAGAAACTACGTGACGGTTGCAGCCGTGCGCATAGACAGCGACAGCATAACCTATTCCATGGCGGGACACAACGTGCCCATACTGTTAAAAACGGGCAGCGGTATTACGCGGATAATGCTCAACTCCCCTCCCGTTTCCAACTGGTTTGAGAACCCGTCATACTACGAGGACGTTATCCCCTATAAAAAGGGCGACATACTCGTTTTGTTAACGGACGGCGTTACCGAATGTAAAAACGCGCGCGGTGAAATGTTCGGCGCGGACGGCGCGATTAAAACTCTTTCGGTATCCCGCACCGCCGACGAATTTATAAAAAATCTCGAAAACAATTTAAAGAGTTTCAACAACAACTTGGACGACGATATAACGGCAATAGCATTTGACTTGTAGTTCACGAAATTCTCGCGCTGTTCTGCGCGCGACAATTTCCGTGATTTTTAGCGGCTCTGCCGCTCTTCGCGCGATACTAAGGGCAAACAGATATATAATCGCGCGAATTCACACCGCTGAGGCGAAAGTATTCGCAAATTGAGTTGCACTGCGCACGCGAACAAAGTGACACTTTGCACACCTTATTGTAAATAGTTTCAGATAATAAGGTGCAAAAAGCGTGGTTTTGCTTGTGCCGCTAATTTATTTATAAAACAAACCGCCGAGCGCTTTTCGCGCTCGGCGGTTTAGTTACCCGTCTACCAACCGATAGCCAAATTATCCGTTATCCAATTAGTTAAGTCCGTTTCGTCTTCAAAATAATCCAAACTCATACTTACAATATAACAATATCTGATTCTGCTGTCAGAGGCATCAAACGAAACTAAACCTATCTCATTAGCAAATTTTTCATTAATTTTAATAAAGCTAATATCAAAATTATTTATTTTATAATCATTTAATGTCAGTTCCCCATTTGCTAACGTCGTTTCTTCTATAAAGTGATAATTCCTCTCAGCACTTTCCTTTAACCGATTGTAGTCCGATTCGTTTAAATTAAGCTCAAGACAGTAAGCCGCTTCGGCATAATCAAAATTTAAACAACCCTGGTGGTAATAAAATTTGGCAGAAATACAGTTATTATTTTCTTCAAATGCAGGCAACAGCTCGTTAAGCCTGCTTCCGTAAAGCAATTGAGAATAATCACTGTTTTGCCAATATTTTAATTCGTTCTTGATTGTCGGACGACCACAACCATATAAAAATATCATGCAAGCAACTATAACACTTAAAATACTTACGAAAATAATTTTAAACTTCTTCATTTATAGCTCTGATACTAAATTAATTCTTTTATTTTTACCATAGCGGCGGCGCGGCTTTCGACACCTAACTTGGAATAGATAGAGCTTATATAGTTTCTTGCAGTGCCGTCAGAAAGTTTCATTGCCGAGGCTATCTGACGATTGGTAAAACCGTCGTTGAGCATAAGCGCGATTTCGACCTCTCTGTCGGACATATTATACGTCTTTTTCAGCTTAATCTCTTTATCGGACGAAACCATCATTGCCGCGTCCGTTATTTTTTTTGCTATTTTAGAGGGCAGAATTGTATCGCCGGCGTATGCGTTTTTAATTGCGTCGATAAGCGCATTCGATCCTATATCCTTTAAAAGATAACCGCTTGCGCCGTTGTTTATCGCGCTTAAAATATAATCACTGTCGTCAAATGTGGTAAGTATGATTATTTTGATATCGGCGTTTGTTTCCTTAATGCGCTTTGTTGCGACAACGCCGTTCATATTTGGCATACGGATATCCATTAACACGACGTCGGGCTTAAGCTTTTCGCACATTGAAACCGCCTCCGTTCCGTCGCAGGCAATTCCGCTTATTTTAAAATCGGGGCACGTTTCCAGAACGCTCTTTATGCCCTCGGCTAAAATCATCTGGTCGTCCACAAGTAAAATCTTAATCATAAATACTCCTTATTTATCGAGCGGAAGGGTAATTTCCACTTCAAACCCTTCGCCCTTTTCGCTTGAAAAATCGCATTTGCCGCCAAGCGCCTCGGCTTTTTCACGCATACCCTTAAGACCGAACCCTTCCTTCACGTCGCCGTCAATGCCCGCGCCGTTATCTGAGATCAGAAGGCTTACGCCCGAAAGCGACTTTTTAAGTTCGATATAGAATGCGGTAGCTTTGCCGTGACGAAGTCCGTTTGCAATGCTCTCTTTTGTACTGTTTATTATAAAGCGGAAACTTTCAACCCCGACAGACACGTCGTCTATATCGTAACGTATTTTAAGTTCCGTACCGTCAATCGTCTGCGCGATAACTTCCTCTATCTCTTCTTTAAGCGTGCGCGCGTTTGCCCTACCTGCGAAAAGATGTACGCTTTCGCGCATCTGGTCGAGCGCGTTTTTCGCCTGAATGTTGGCGGATATAATTCTGTTTTTAGCCTCTTCGGGGTTGCTGTCGATTAAAAGCTTTGCCGCCTCCGTCTGCATAATTACGGTGGTAAGAGAGTGACCGGCGTTGTCGTGAATGTCCTTGGCTATGCGGTTGCGCTCCTCGAACACCGCCGTATGCGAAAGCTGTTCGTACACGTCCTTAAGCTGCGCCTTGCTTTCGTCCGCCTCCTTTAAGGCTTGCCTTAAGTGCAGGTTGTTTGCATAGAATTTCAGGATGAAGTTCGTTACCGCGGCGTGAACGGTAATTACGCTTACGCCGAATACAATATCGCCGAGTATCTGAACAAAGCTTTTAAAAAAAGACGCGCCCCTGTTTACTACAACCCAGCTGCATATGAAAGAAACTATATACAATCCCAAACTTACGCCGAACAGTATCGCGTTCGTTTTTATATCGTTTATAGAGATATAAAACTGAGTTAAAACTACGCAGTACAAAAAGTATAAATATGAGTTCGCCGTGATTGCGCAGATACTTAAAAGGAATAAACATTCCGCACCGAAAATTATAAACCTGACCCAAATCCTGGTTATTATAAACGAGTCAATCACAACGACGACAAAAAGAAGGGTACAGCTTATTATCATAAGCGCAAGCTCAAGTTCGGTGCCGCCACTTACGTACCTTTCGGCGTACTGCATACCTATTAATATTTCTATCATCATGAGTATGCCGATAAGTATCAGTTTTAAATATTTGACAAAATGTTTGTTGTTTATGTTAAGTTTAAATTCATTATCCATTTTACGATATTATTCATTGAAAACTTTTCTTTGGCTTTGTCAAGAAAGTCGGAATCCCTGTAACTGAAAAAATCACTCTGCCCGTCATAGATATAATGGTCGATAAACTTTACGTCGTTCATTGTACATAAAAACTGTATAAGGCCGGTAAATACGTTATCGTTTTCCGACGGAGTTAAGCTGCCGTTCAGATGGTTGTGGGCGGCTATTATTGCGTACGGCTTTGCAAGCGAAATGTTTTTCAGAATGTCTTTTCCGTTTACGCCGACTTTGTATTTGTCAAAGTCCGTATACTTGTAAATGCGTTTCAGCCTTCCGCCCTTTTCTATGAAATACAGCTCGAGAAATTCTTCCGTCCTGCCGAAAAAACGCAGTTTAACAAACTGTTTACAGTCTGCGGGGGTATTCAGAATTGCGCCGCCTTCTATTTTGCCCGCACGCTCGGCGCACTCGCCCACGGCTTTTAAATAGACGGCAATATTTTCACCTACGCCCTCTACTTCTTTTAACTCGTCAATGTCAGCCCTGAACAGTTCCGCCAGTGAACAAAACCTGTCCAAAAGGTTGTGCGCAAGCGGATTTGTATTTACCCGAGGGCAAACTCCGAACAGCAAAACTTCTAAAACTTCGTGGTCGAACATATTTTTGCAGTCTTTCAACCGCTCTTTCATGCGTTGTCTGTGTCCTTCGTGCAAGATTTTTACCCACTTTTTAAAAAATATGCTAAATTTATTTTACCATAAAAAATAAAAAGTGTATAATGTTTTTACAGATATTTTTAAAAAGGCGTAAAATGAATAACATAGACGGCGTTATAAAACATATATCCGAGGTAGTGAAATACGATTCTTCACAGACCGCGCCCCTGAAAGGTATGCCCTTCGGCAAGGGTACGGCGGACTGCCTTGAGTATTTTTTAAATCTTGCAAAGTCGTTCGGGTTTGAAACAAAGAACTACGACAACTATGCGGGCGAGGTTATTTTCGGCGAGGGCGAAGAGTTTGCAATTCTTGCACACCTTGACGTTGTGCCTGCGGGCAGAGGCTGGCATCACGAACCCTTCGGCGGAGAGATAGATTACGCAAATTCCAGAATTTGGGGCAGGGGCACAATGGACGACAAGGGTCCCGCCGTGATAATATTACACTGTCTTAAACAGTTAAAGGACGAAGGCATTGTCCCTTCGAGAAAGATAAAATTTATTCTGGGCTGTAACGAAGAGAACGGCTGGGAATGTATCAGATACTACAAGCAGCACGCAGTTATGCCCGACGAAGGTTTTTCGCCCGACGCGGACTTCCCCGTAATTTACGCAGAAAAGGGTATTCTTCAGATTGAGCTTAAATTCCCCGCAAAAGGCGTAAAATATATTACGGGCGGCGAGCGCGCGAATATGGTTTGCGACTACTGCGAGACTTATGCAAACGGCTCCCCTTTGCCCCAAGGGTTAACCCTTGAAAACGGCAAAGTTGTTTCCCGCGGAAAATCTGCGCACGCGTCCACTCCTCATCTCGGCAGTAACGCAATCAAGCCTGTTTTAAAATATCTCGGGCTTGACAAGATGTACTCCCTTCTCTTTGACAACGCGTTTAATCTTGAAAATTTAAACGACGTGACGGGCAGGCTCACCTTCTCTCCCGACGTTATCCGCTGCGACGGCGATTATATTTACGTTACGTGCGATATACGTTTCCCTTCGACTTACGGCAAAGATGATGTTTTAAGCACGATTGAGGCTAAAAATATCAGCTATAAAGTACTCAGTTATCAGGCGCCGCTGTTTAACGACGCAAACTGCAATCTCATTAAAACGCTTTCGGACACATATAACGAAGTCACGGGCAAACATATGAGCCCTGTCGCAATCGGCGGCGGCACATATGCGCGCGCACTCAAATGCGGCTGCGCGTTCGGCCCCGAGGAAGAGGGCGAAGAAAGCACTATTCACAAACCCGACGAATACATAACTTTTGAAAAGATTCAAAAGTGTATGCAAATTTATAAGCTTGCAATCAAGCGTTTGACCTGCAAGTAAAGACAAAATGAAAGGTAAAAAGCTGTCTAAAAAGATAATATTCTGGATAGTATGCTCGGCGATTATAGGTACTATTTTAATCGCTTGCTTAGGCTTGCAGATTGCTTTTATGATAGCCGATAAAATAGAGTGCTGGCATCCCGACTACGAGATGGTATCCATAAAATCCGTTCTCAATCAGCAGGAACTTTCCGACGAAGACTACGAACTTATATACCGTCAGACTGGCGTTACAAAACTGGGCGTTGACAGAATGCTTGCGCGCGGGCAACGGGGTAAACAGCAGTTAATCAAAATTCAGGAAGACTTTTTTGCCGAACACCCCGTACAAAACGACTTGTTCGCGCCCCTCGTCTGCACCGACTATATCGAAGACGATATCACTTACGTTGACCTTGAGGACGGAGATATCATTCTCACCTCCTCCACTCATCTTTCGGGCTGGAGAATAGGGCACTCGGGGCTGGTTACTAACGCCTCGTTCGGTTCAATTTTACAAGCCAACGCCATAGGAGACACGAGCACTTTAGGTTCTATGCGCGACTTTTCGGACAGGGTGAATTTTATGATTGTTTCTCCCAAGGTCGATAAGGAGCTTAAAGCCAAGGTGTGCAGGTACGCCGAGGAAAATCTGATTGGTAAGGTCTACGACCCCACCGCGGGCGTGTTTTCCAAAAAGGACAGTTTAAGCAAGACGCAGTGCGCCCACCTTGTGTGGTACGCGTACAATCATTTCGGGGTTGACCTTGACTGCGGCGGCGGGCTTGTGGTTACCCCCAAGGACATAGCCAACTCCCCGTTAGTTGAAATCGTACAGGTATTCGGTTTCGATATCGACAACCTGTGGAAATATTAAAATAATTTAAAAGAGGTGTATACAAATGCAGGAATACGATAAAACCCTATTCGACATTGACGGAACGGTGCTCAGGAGCTACCGCGGAAATGAAAGCAAGGTTACCGTTCCCGACGGCGTTACTTCGATTGAATATAATGCCTTTGCCACTTCCGGCGTTACCGAAGTAATTTTACCCGAAAGCGTAACCAACATAGGTTACAGCGCCTTCAAGGCTTGTTCGGGACTTGAAAAAATAAATATCCCCGCGGGCGTAAAAACTATCCGCGACGAGGCGTTCAGAGGCTGCGGCGCACTTAAGGAAGTTACCCTTCCCGAAGGACTTACCGCTATCGGCAGATGGGCTTTTACGGGCTGTGCGGAATTAACTCAGCTTACAGTACCCCAAACGGTGACTTCGGTGGGATACAGCGCTTTTTCCGACTGCAAAAAGCTTGAAAACGTACATATCGGAGGTCAGATAGAAATGATTGACGACAACCTGTTTGCGGGCTGCGGCGAGCTTAAGGAAGTTACTCTTCCCCAAAGCATAAAGACCGTGGGCAAATGGGCGTTCTCCGACTGCAAGACTTTAAAGGAAGTCGTACTTCCCAACGGCGTGACTTCTATCGGCGAAGGCGCGTTTAAGGACTGCTGGGGAATGGAAAACGTTACTCTTCCCGAAAGCCTTGTCGAAATAGACAGATGGGCGTTTGCGGGCTGCAACGGACTTAAAGAAATTTTAATACCCAAAAACGTAGTACTTATGGGAATGTGTGTTTTCACCGACTGCAACGGACTTCAGATTAAATGCAACAGAAAGAGAGCATACTACGGCAAAAAGTGGAACAAGTCGTGGCTGGGCAGCAACACCGACCCGCTTAAAGTAACGTGGCTTGTAAAAAAATAATTTAATTAGTGCATAAATAATTGACAAAAAAAAAGATATTTACTATAATGAATAAGCTGTTTTAAACAGCTTATTCATTATGCGCTATTAGCTCAACCGGATAGTGCGGCGAGCTTTGATTTCTCAAAACAGCAGACACCTGCTGTTTTGCAAAGCGAGATGAGCAAACGCATACGTTCCCGCGTTTGCGGCGACCGAGGCGGCAGATACCATTACTGCCGACGAGAAGGTCTGCGGAACCAAAGGCAGCCTTTGGTAAAAATTCAACTGAATATTAATTATGCGCTATTAGCTCAACTGGATAGAGCGTTGGTCTACGGAACCAAAGGCTAGGAGTTCGAACCTCTTATGGCGCGCCAGCAAACTCCCCCGAGAAATCTCGGGGGAGTTTGTCGTCGCGCCATAAGCAACCTTATTCGAATAGTCAGGTAAGGTTGTTTTATTTTTAAATAATGCGTTATAGATATAATAAAAAAACGCAAGTCAGTCATTGACCTGCGTTTTACAACTTTGCGTGGAGTGGGATACAGCGTGCGCGTGTCTTAAATAGATGTCAAGCTAATCCGAATTTTTAACTTTCCACGCATATCCGCCCGCTTTACGAATATGCCCATTAAGTGCTTTTGAGATACTCGTTGCATCTATATTCAGTTTTCGTGAAGCCTCATTGAGAGAAACATATTCAGCTATGATATT
>JAIDSQ010000022.1 GCA_029061155.1 Clostridia bacterium | reverse complement strand
CTGTGGGCTTTGTTAAGTCTTCTGCTTATTCGTGTTCAGCACCCCGAAATAAAGCTGTTAGCAGGGCTTGTGCTTCGGCAGAATCCTGTTGTCCCGATAACATAGTTTCGCCACCAAAAACGCTTGTGAGTGTATTAGCCACGTTCAGTTTAGACGAATAGTTCAAATGGCTGTAAATATCTGCGGTAGTAGAGATTGCACTGTGTCCGAGCCATTCCTGTATTTCTTTCATGCTCACGCCGCAAGCGATAAGTAAACTTGCACAACTATGGCGCAATTCGTGAAAACGGATTTTCGGTAAACCGTGCTGTGCAAGAAATGATTTGAAAGGCAAGTAACCGTGTTCGGGTTTACAAGCTTGCCTATATCGTCCACCCAAACATAGTCGGTATATTGCTGATTGTATCCGTTCTTAAAATAAGCCTTGTTTTTGTCTTGCTGTTCTTTGAGTTTCAGCAAGGCTTCTTTTATTTCGGGGATAAGCGGCATTGTGCGCTTACTCGATGCGTTCTTCATTACGTCCTTTTGAATGAGTAGTAGCTTGCCATTTACGCTCGTCTGCACAACCGAAGAATTGAGCGTAAGCGTATTCTTGTCAAAGTCGATAGAGTTCCATTTCATTCCGCAAAGCTCACTGCGGCGCAGACCATAGAACGCAGTCATCTTATACATGAGTTCGTACTTGTCGCCTTTCAAACATTCGAACAATTCTCTTAATTGTTTAAGATCGTAATACTTGGCTTCGTATTTCGGGCTTTTAGGTTTCTCTACTTTCGCCGCAGGGTTGACAGGAATCAAGTCTGTGCGATACGCAATCTCTAATGCTCGGCGAATAATAACGTGATCGTGCGTGCAAGTCTGGATTGTTTTACCGTTATCTAAAAGCCAAGCATAATAGGTTTGAATATCTGTCGGCGTTATTCCTTGTAGAGTAATTTCACGCTCGTTAAAGTAAGGCGCAATGTGCTTTATCTTCATTTTGTAAGATGCGTATGTACTCAACTGTAAATTGGGCTTGGCAATCTCAATCCATTGTGTCAGATAGTCCCCGAACAAGAGCTTTTCTTTTGCAACAGTTTTGGTTTGTGCCATCGGGGATTCTTCGTTTTTAAATTGCGCAACAATTTCACGCATTACTTCTTCGGCAGCGCGCTTATTGTTTTTAGCGTCCAACCCCGTAGCCGCCCATTTTTGTTTGTTCTTTCCGTGCTCATCTTGATAGGAAATTACGACGTAATATTTTCCGTTTTTAACTGTTAATCTTCCTGTCATTAAGCCGCCTCCTTGTTTATAAAATCAATCACATTCTGTTTTGTAATGATATACTTGCGCCCAACTTTACGAGATTTTATTTCGCCGTTCCGTACGAGCCGATAGGCAAGTACTTGTCCTATGTGCAACATTTCCGACAGCTGTTCAACGCTCACAACGTCGGGATAATCCTTGAATAGTTCCAATTATTTTCCTCCTAATTTTTGTTCTCTCAGAACGAAGGCGGGTATCCCGCTTCCGTAGTTTTTGGTGTGGGCGCAACCGTCTCTGACGGCAAATCGCGCCTACACCTTAACCTGCTCACTTTTTTTGGTATTTTAAGCCTTTTTCCTACATTTGAATCCTTACCTCCGTATCATACTTTTTCGCAAAGGCGTTTCACCATAAATGGACACTTACCTGTTATTTTTCGGGGTATGCCATTAAATTTGCCGAAAGAAATTTAACCCTTCACTTATTAGAGAATTTTCGGGCATCTGTTGGGGTGTTTTTGCAAAAATAGTTTCAAAAAAATTTACCCTTACACTTATTAGAGAAAAATCGGCACATCTACACCCACTTTTGAGAAAAGTTTTTTGATTTATTTTTTTTGTCTGCAATAGATGCGCAAAAGATGTCTTCACTTATTAGAGAAAATCAGCCTGTTCCTTGCCCACTTTTAGGAAAATTTCTTTAATTATTTTTTACGCACAAAAACACCTCTCACTTATTAGAGAAAAATAAGGGGGTGCTTGACGGTCTTTTGAGAAAAAATTTTGAAACAAAAAATGACGAGCAAGAATGCTCGTCATTTTTTTAATTAAGTATTAAATTAAGCAGCTCTGCCAAACCACCCGTAGCCTTGAATTGCCATATCCACAAAATGCTCTAATAGTAGATTTGTTTTTGAATTGAAAGAGTCTTTGTCATAACAGTCGGGAAGATCTTCGTTTAGAGCAGATTCGATAGCAGATTTTACACGCAGTTTGGGTTGATCGTCTTTATACCAATCAACTATAAGTAATTCTGATTTTTTCTCGGTTAATTTTTTGAATAAATTTTTTGCCGCAAGTTTTACACGTTGTTCATCTGCAACAGTCAATTTTTTACCCTTAATAAGCAAATCATAAATTTCAAGTTCTTCTTCCGTTAAACCTTCCGTATTATGTCGATCTTGTTCCTTTTGCATTTCCTCCAATAGCTTTACAAGCTGTTCATAATAATCTTCATTTTCAGACCCACCGGCATTATATCTATCAATGATATTCTTAAACCGTTGAGAGAAGTGCATACGCGTACAATTTTTATGTATCATATCTTCCAACGCCTTTTCAATATATGCTTTTAAGTCATCGATTTCTATCGCTTTGTATTCCGCACATTTGATTTCTTGACGCAATTCGTCAATATCTATTTTAGATAAATCTATTACCTTGGTGCCGTGAATAACATATTCGGCATCGCCTGTTTCGGCTGCATTGGAAATAACGCTGTTATCCAAAACCTGCGACATTCTGTTGCGAGCTTTCTGTATTTTTTCGTCATCGATTTGATTGTGCAATAAACCGTGCAGATAATTAAGCGGAGGGAACTTTTCGTTTTCCCAATCCAATTCAAAAATTTCAGGTTTGGACGCTTCGTAAAGATTTATCATTGTATTGGTAAGAACTTTGAATTTTTCCTTTGTTTCATCGTTCTCTACGATTTTGCAATATGCGGCACGCAAGTAATCCAAGCGATCCAATGTTGACGCTTCATATATAATTTCGCTTAAATCTATTCCCAAACTAAGTAAAAATGCATCAGCTTCCGCAATACACGAATCCAACAAATTAATTAAGTCGGCAATATTTTTGGCAGGATATACACCTTCGGTATCTCCAATGGCATACTCCGCCAACGCTTTTTTCATATACTTGAATACGTTGACGTAATCGACGATAATGCCGCAGGGCTTATTGGGATAAACTCTGTTTGCCCTTGCGATTGCTTGCATAAGTGTGTGGGATTTCATAGGTTTATCAAGATATAC
>JAIDSQ010000021.1 GCA_029061155.1 Clostridia bacterium | reverse complement strand
CAATACAAGCCGTCTTCCTTAATTTCATTGTTTTCCTCCTGTTTTGGAAATCGGTTTCTAAGCTTGAATTTATTTTAACATCTGAAAATGCGTTTGTCAATGCTTTGTTGAGAAAAATGTTAAAAAATATAAAAATTATTTGTTTTTTTGTATTGACAATACATATTTTGTGTGTTATAATCATTTCGTACTTATGGGAGATTATATTTTTTTATTGAAAATAGAAATCGGTTTCCAAAGCTTGGAAACAAATAAATGCAATAACAATATATAATACCCGTTAAAAAGTTAAAGGGCGTGCGCCCTTTACTGATGCAATATACGCTTGTTTGCATCAGTAAAAATCATTAAAAGTAAAAAATATTTTTTCAAATCAGGAGGAAACAACGGTGAAGAAAAAAGTTACGGCTATTGCTCTTGCGGCTGCAATGTGCGCGGCGAGTATGGGCTTTGCGGCGTGCGGAGGAGCCAAGAAGGGTGAAAACGAACTTTGGATTACTTACTTTAAAGGCGGTTACGGTTCGGAGTGGGTTGAAACACTCGCACGTAAATTTGAGGAAGAGAACGAGGGTGTAACGGTAAGAACGGACGGCGATACGCAGCTTATCGACGCAGTTCCCAACATGATGAAAAACGGCACCAATTACGACCTTATATTCTGCCACGACGTTACCTGGGAGGACTTCGTTGCCGACGGCAGCATTTATTGCCTTGACGACCTTTACAATACCGAAGTTTCTTCGGGCGTAAAGTTTGCAGACCGTATCTGGGACGAAGACGTGCTTGCAAGCGCGCGCTATCCCGACAGAAACGGCGAATACCATTATTATAAAGTGCCCTGGACGATAGGCACGGCGGGAATAGCTTACAACCTCACCGTTATGGACAGAATAGACAACTATCTTGCCAAGAAGGGTGAAACCCGCAGATGGAACAGAACGGCTCCCGTAGATTATTACGATTTACTGCAATACTGCGAGGATGTAGTCGCGGCAAACCTTAACGTCGACCCCGACGAACCCACTTCGGGCAAGATTACTCCCTTCACATGGTCGGGCGTTTCCGAAGAGTGGCAGTGGGACTATGTATTGTTTGACTGGTGGGGACAGCTTGCGGGACCTGAAACAATGAACTCGTTCAAAAATTTCGGCAACATCGATAAAAACTTCAATCTCGACGTTTCCAGACAGAATAACCCCGATAAGGAAGTTTACAATCCCGAAAAGTTCGCGGTTGTAAGAAACGAGGACGGAACAGTCAATAAAGAGGCAAGCACTTACGTAGGCTGGGGCGAGTTCAAGCAGGCTTATCAGCTTTGGTACGACCTTGTTGCGGCAAACAAGTCGTGGTCGTCAAACAAAGTAAGCAACATGAGTAAGTTTGAGAACGAGCAGGCGTTTGCCGGCGGTTATGCTGCAATGACTCCCGCGGCTTGCTGGATAGAGTACGAATCCAAGATTTACCTCGACGCGTCGCAGCAGGAAGTTTCCATAATGCCCACGCCCATAATCTCCAACGTCAAGATGGATGCGAACGGAAATGTTCTCCCCAAAGATGCAACAAATGCGGTAAAGACGCTTGATGCAATACACGCGGACGCAGGCGTAACAGAAAAGACAATACAGGTAAACGGCAACACATACAACCGCGTTTCCTTCACAAGCTCTTTCGGCGACAGCGTTATGATTCCTTCGGCATCCTCGGGCAAGGACCTTGCGGTTAAATTCCTCCTGTTTATGCAGAAAGAGGAGAATGCAAAACTCTTCACAAAGCTTTCGGGCGGTACTGTTCTTCCCTACAAGTACGAATACTGGAATTCGTTCGTTGAAAACGGCGTGGATAAAGCAAGCGCATGGCAGAAATCAATCTTCGAGATTGACCGCAACAGCACTAAATTCAACAACTATACACAGCATCCCATGATGCGTAAGACCGACCTCCGCGGTTCGGCGCGTATGACGACCATCTGGCCCACAAACTCTTATTTCTATATCAAGGCATGGCAGGGCAATGCGCCTACGGCTGCGGAAAGCGGACTGGTATCATATAAGCCCGACGATTTAGTCAAATATTTATACAATAACGTCGTTTCGGCGCGTTGGGAAACATACAAGAACGATTTATAAGGAGGCGGCTATGCAGGACGCAATAACGCTTGACGAGGTTGAAACCGCGGATAACGAAAACTTATCCTCGGAAGACGTGCTGCCCGAAGTAGAGCAGCCTCAACCCAAAAAGAAAAAGAGAAGGCGTTTCCGTTTCAATAAACGCAAGTTTAAAAGGGGACTTTTCATTTTCCTTATGCTTGCGTATCCCGTGTTCCAGTTTTTGGTAATGTGGGTGTTCGTAAACTTCGACTCTATCCTTATGACTTTCCAGAAGTACGACACGATAGAGGGCTGGAAATACGTAGGGTTTGCTAACTACGCAAACTGGTTTGAAAAGTTCAAATTAGACCCCGCGTATAAGATAATGTTCGTAAACTCCGCCCTTCACTCGGTAGTGGGAATGTTCATAATCTTCCCGCTGTGCCTTGTCTTTTCGTACTTCCTTTGCAGAAAAATTCCCTGCTCGGGTTTCTTCAGAATTATATTCTATCTGCCTTCGATAATACCTCTCGTAGTGCTTTGCTTAGGCTTTACGAACATGATAAAAGTTGACGGACTTTTAGGCAAGCTTTACGAAGGCTTTAACGCAGAGGCGCCGTCGCTTTTGGTTCCTCCCAAGGTCCGCTGGACGGTATACGCTTTCACGACGTGGGCGGGCATAGGCGGCAATCTGCTGCTTTTGTCGGGCACGATAAAGCGCGTCCCTTCCGAAGTTCTGGAATCGGCAAGGCTTGACGGAGTGGGTACTATGGGCGAGCTGTTCCGTATAGTAATACCCATGGTATGGCCCACGCTCGTAACCCTTTTCATAATGTCTATGATGGGTATTTTCTCGGTAGTGTTCCAGCCTCTGTTCTTAACGGATAAACTAATGGACGAAACAATGACCATAGGACTTTGGATATTCAACAAGGCAACGGACAATTCGGGCAACGTTCAGGCGGCAACGCTCGGCA
Source organism: Clostridia bacterium (assembly GCA_029061155.1). Taxonomy (GTDB): domain Bacteria; phylum Bacillota; class Clostridia; order Christensenellales; family Borkfalkiaceae; genus Coproplasma. The sequence continues at coordinate 2,031 of JAIDSQ010000021.1, read as the reverse complement.
TTATGTCCACGATAGTGGTGGCGCCCATAATCCTTTTAACCCGCTGGGGACTGGATAAGGCGTTTGCAAACATCAACTACTAAGGAGTGTAATTATGGAAAAGAAAATTTCCGATCCGTTAATGAGACCCGTCGGGAATAAATCCAAAAGCTGGTTATACCGCCATACGGTGGGTGCGGCCAAGAGTGCGGGTGCGGGCAAAAGCGCGCTGTTCACGGTAGTGTTTATTGCCTTCGTTATTTACGCACTTCTTCTGATAATTCCGTTTGCCTGGATATTGATTAACTCTTTCAAGGATCCCATTGACTTCGGCAAGAACAAGTGGAGCATAAGTTTTTCGGCAGGCTTTCAGAACTATATCGAGGCTTTTAATTACAAAGTAAAAAATACGTCCGTTTTACAGATGTATTTAAACTCTCTTCTCGTCGTAGGCGGCGGCGTAGTGGTAACGCTTGTTTCCTGCACGCTTGCCTCGTATACGATGGCGAAATACAAATTCCGCGGCAGAGGGATTATCTATAACGTGGTTATCGTTTCAATGATGGTTCCAATCGTCGGAACGCTCCCCGCGCAGTACCGCTTAATGCAGAATTTAGGACTTGTTGACAACATTATCGGCGTGTGGTTCCTGTATTCCGGCGGTTTCGGTTTCAACTTCCTGTTCCTGTACTCGTATTTTAAGAGTATAAGCTGGACTTATGCGGAGGCGGCAATGATAGACGGCGCCTCGGACTTCAGAATTTTTATTCAGATTATGGTGCCCATGGCAAAACCCGCGCTCACTGCGGTAGGCGTTCTTACGTTTATGGGGCTGTGGTGCGATTATCAGACACCGTATTTCTACTTGAACAGTATGCCTACGATTGCGCTGGGCTTAAAGGATATGTCAGACCAGCTTGCCTATAACCCCAACTATCCGCTTGTACTGGCAACGGCGGTTATGGCAACCATTCCTATTCTGGTGCTGTTCTGCGTATTCCAGAAGACCATTATGAACAATATGACGGTAGGCGGCTTAAAAGGTTAATTGCCGAAGGGGTAAAGTTATGAAAAAAGGTATTAAAACGTTAATTGCTGCTGCGGCTGTTTTAAGCTGTATCTGCTCGCTTACAGGCTGCGCCAAGGGCGGGAGCGGGAATATGCTCACCAACGAACCCAACGTCGGTATAGAACAGGGCGTTTCCGAAAACGTGAGAAGTTATTCGGGAATTGCCTATTATGAGCTTGAACGCCCCGAGGACGTGAAAATCAAGTTTGAAACGGATAAGATACAAAAAATTTCCTTTAAGTACCGCGTTCTGAATTCGGACGAATACTCCTTCCGCAACGACGTTATAACCATTAAAAAGAGCGTATTTGAAAAGGAAACGGCGGGTGACAAGCGCATAAGAGTTTTCGTTGACAATACGTATACGGAAGTAACTCTCCGCGTAGTCTCTAAGGTAGTTTATACCACCGAAGATTTCAATTCCATACGCAGCAACTTAAACGGCGTTTACGTTTTAGGCGCGGACATAGACTTCGGCAATCAGGAATTCTGGCCGATAGGAAAATCGGTTACTGCAAACGAAAATACGGGTACCTTTGAAGGCATTTTCGACGGAATGGGTTATTCCGTAAAGAATATAACGATTAACGCCTACGACTTTGCCGAGGGCGAAGACGCCAGCCATCAGGGACCCTCGCTTGACGGAAATAAAGAGGGCAACGGCAGGAATTACAACAACGGTATATTTATGTCTACGGGCGGCAGCGCGCAGATAATAAACACTAATTTCGTAAATATCACGGTCAACTGTCAGGGGCTCGGCGGCTCGGTTGTCGGCGCCAACGGCGGACTTATTAAAAATTGCAGCGTAACGTGTACGCTTAACACGCACGGCACGTATTCCGAGCGTGCAGGCAGTATCGTAGGAATTAACGGCTCGGGCGATGCGGCGGGCAGAATAGAGAACTGTCTTTCCTTCTATTCCTGGTCGGGTAACGTTCCCGCGCGCGGCATTGCAGACTGCAATAACGGCATAATTAAAA
>JAIDSQ010000020.1 GCA_029061155.1 Clostridia bacterium | reverse complement strand
CTCTCGATTACAGGCAGTGCCTTGCGTCGGGGCAAAAATACGATTTAATCTTTATCGACCCGCCTTATGCGTCGGATGCAGGCATTTCCGCACTTGAAATAATCGGAGATTCAGGACTACTTTCGGAAAACGCAATCGCCGTGTTCGAGCGCGACAAGCCGTTTACGCAGGAAATTAAAGGGCTTACCGCCTACGACGAGCGCAAGTACGGCAAAACGTACATAACATTTTTTAAGGCTGACGGAGTTTGATATGAATAAAAAATGCGTATTCGCGGGCACGTTCGACCCGCCCACAACAGGGCATTTGAAAGTTATAGAAACCTCTTTAAAACTGTTTGACGAGGTAGTCGTCGCAGTGATGATAAACGCCCAGAAACAGCCCCTTTTATCCGAAAACGAGAGATGTGCGTTGCTTGAAAAGCTGTTTAAAGACAATCCGCGCGTAAAGGTAATTACGTTTGAAGGCGCGGTTGTCGACCTTCTCAAAAGGGAGAACACTAAGTTCTACGTTCGCGGCGTGCGCAATACAATCGACTTCGAGTACGAAAATATGAATATGTTCGCCAACAAAAAGTTAATGGACGACATAGTCACTATATATATCCCCGCGGAACAGGACAGCCTGCACATAAGCTCAACGCTTGTCAAAAACTCAATTAAATTCAAAAAGCAATATTGCGAATATATACCCGAGGCAATTTTGCCCGAACTATTAAAAATACTGGAGAAAAAAGATGTTTGAAAAACAAATAAAGATTCCCGATCCCGAAGAAATACTTGACAGAATGCCCATGCCCGCCGAACTTAAAGCAATCAAGGCGGAGCGCGACAAACTTGTTTCCGACGTAATACGCGGAAAAAGCGATAAGCTTATAATAATTGTCGGACCGTGTTCCGCGCACGAAGCGGCGCCCGTCTTGGAATACGTTGAAAGACTGGGCAAACTCAACGAAAAAGTAAAGGACAAGCTTGTGCTCGTCCCCAGAATTTACACAAACAAGCCCCGCACCAAAGGCGTGGGGTATAAGGGAATGTTCTCCCAGCCCGACCCTACCAAGTCGGAAGATATTTTAAAGGGTATTTTTGCTATTCGCGATTTAAACATTAAGGCGATAACGGCAAGCGGACTTACCGCCGCGGACGAAATGTTATACCCTGCGAATATTCACTACGTAGACGACCTGTTGACGTATATAGCCGTCGGCGCGCGTTCGAGCGAGAATCAACTGCACCGCTTGGTTGCAAGCGGTATAGACGTGCCCGTAGGCGTAAAAAACCCCATGGGCGGTTCCATTCTCGTAATGCTCAATTCCATTTACGCCGCGCAGAGCGGGCAGGTGTTCAAGCTCAACGGCTGGCAGGTTAAGACTGACGGCAACGAGCTTGCCCACGCAATACTCCGCGGCGCCGTAGACAGTTACGGCAACGATATCCCCAACTTCCATTACGAAACGGTAATGCAGGTAGTGGAAGGCTACGCAAAATCGGGGCTTAAAAATCCCGCAATCATTATAGACGCCAACCACTCCAACAGCGGTAAAAAGTTCAAACAGCAAATTCGTATCTGCGAAGAAGTTATGCAGAACAGACTTTACGATAAAGACTTTAAGCGCAACGTAAAGGGCTTTATGATAGAAAGCTTTTTGGAGGAAGGCAACCAGTCGGAGGACAAAGTCTACGGCAAGTCGATAACTGACCCCTGCCTCGGCTGGAACGATACGGAAAGACTTTTGCTCGATATCGCAGAAAAGGTATAAATATGGAAAAAATAGGCTACCTCGGACCCGAGGGCAGTTACAGTTTCATAGCCTCCCGAAGTATGCGCCCGCAGTCAAAGTATATCGCATACCAAAGCTTTCCGCTTGTCTTTGCGTCGCTTACCGACGGTGAAACGGACGGCATAGTTATTCCCATAGAAAATTCTTTAAACGGCGGCGTAATGCAAAATCTTGATTTGTTGCAGTACACCCAAGGCATTTGCGCAGTCGAAGAATACACGATTAAAATCGACCACCGCCTTGTAACAAAGCAGGGCGCGGATATTACCAAAATCAAGCGCATATATTCCCACAGTCAGGCGCTTGAACAGTGCGCCGTGTATCTGAAAAAGCATTTCCCGAACGCACAGCTGTGTTCCGCGCCGTCCACGGCTGCAAGCCTTGACTTAATAAAGGAAGATACGGACGCGGGCATTGCAGGTTCGCATCTTAAAAGAGAGGGGCTTGTCTTTTCCCCCGATAATATAGCCGACGAAGTAAACAATTTTACCCACTTCCTGTTAGTGCGCAGAGGCGAAGCTCCCCAAGACGTACACACGAAAAAAATTTACTTCTCTTTTACTTGCCGAAACAAGGCGGGCGCGCTTTTGACAATGCTGCAAAGCGTGTACAAGGGCGGTTTCAATATGACCAAACTTCAGTCCCGTCCCATAAAGAACACACCCGACGCTTACCGGTTTTTCATCGAAACCGAAGGCGATTACGCCCTTCCGCAAACAAAAGCCGCACTCAAGCAAATTGAAAACAGCGCGGACGAATTCAAGCTTTTGGGCTGTTATTAAATAAAAATCAAGAGAAACAAAAAACAGATTACGCCCTGAATAAATTTCACGGCAATAAAATAGAGCGCGCTTACTTTTGCCTTGGTGAGATAGGCAAGCTGTTGTAAAATTATAGATATCCCGCCGAAAGTTATTAAAAATCCCAAAAACGGCAATTTAAAAGATGTATTGAGTATTGAAATTTGACGGCACCCCGCAGTAACTTCGATAAGCCCCTGGCACACGGCGGAAGAGGACGCGGGGTCTATTAAATTGAAAAGAAGTTCCAAAGGATATAAAAGTTTAAAGTCCGTTGCAATTTGCGCACCCACGCAGAAAAAGGCGATAAATCCGCCCGCAACCGCAACCGAAGTGACGGCGCCGCAAAAGCAGTCGTAAAGGATATTTCCGCCGTAAGGCTTTCTTACGTACTGCGTTTTATCTCCGCGCTTTGATAAAAGGCACAAAATAAGCCCCGTCACAACAACGGATAAAACGTGCGCTAAAAGCAGTAACCAGCCCGCCGATTTGTTCCCGAGCATTTTGACGCCCACACTGCCTATAATGAACAGCGGACCGGAAGTCGAGCACATCACGCAAAGCTTTTTGCAATCACGTTTATCAAGG
>JAIDSQ010000002.1:786-6392 GCA_029061155.1 Clostridia bacterium | reverse complement strand
TGTATGCATAAGGTGGGAGGGGTCTTAGTTAATACTATTGACAGCATTATTATTTCGGCATTCATAGGGGTTGTTGTCCTTGGTAAGTATTCAAATTATACAACTATTGTTTCTGCATTAACCGGCACAATCATATTATTTTTTACTCCTATAACATCTATAATAGGACATTTATATATTGAAGCGGATAAAGAAACAGTAAATAAGTACTACAATTTCTTTTATATTTTCAATTTTATTATCGGCTGTATATCCTTTTTAGGTTATTACGGCGTAATAGACAATGTGGTCACATTATGTTTCGGAGATGGGTTAGAACTCGCTAAATCGGTAACTTTTGTTATAACGGTTAATTATTTTATTCAATTTATGCGTCAGTCAACTCTTCTGTTCAGAGACGCTTCTGGAACATTTTATTACGATCGTTGGAAACCGATAATTGAAAGTTTGTTGAATCTAACGTTATCAATAGGCTGTGTATACCTTTTCAGGTATCTGTGGGGAGATGATATAGCAGTAGTAGGAGTAATTGTTGCAACAATTATAACTAATCTTTTCATTTGTCATATTATAGAGCCTTATGTTCTTTTTAAACATGCATTAAATACGTCGGTAAAAAAATTCTATTTAAAAAATTATATATGTATTTTATTATTCGTCGCAATGCTAGTTGTGCTGAGTTTCTGCATGATTAATTTAGATAATGAATGGTTAGAATTTTTGGCGAACGGCTCTATTGCGGTAGGAATTGCTCTTATTCCTTGTATTTTTGTTACTATTTTCGATAAGAATTTTAGATATAATATTGGATTGTATTTTAAAAAATTGAAAAATAAATTGTGCAAAAAAAATAATTTAAGAGGATAAAATGCTTATTTTGTGGTTGGTATTGTAATGATGTGACAGTCAATCTTGGGTAAAGGCGCCAAGCAGTGGTTTTTGTCATAACGATTTAAGCAAGAATTAAACAAAAGGAGATTAATATGCAAGTTAAACGTAATATACTTTTGAATCCAGGTCCTTCGACTACAACTGACACAGTTAAGTTGGCACAAGTGATACCTGATATTTGTCCGCGCGAAAAGGAATTTGCGAGCATGATGAATGGTATACGCGAAGATTTAGTACGAATAGTTCATGGTAAGCAAGATGATTATACTGCCGTTCTGTTTTGTGGTTCAGGGACCATAAATATTGATATATGTCTTAACTCGTTATTGCCGGCAGGGAAGAAGATTCTTATTGTGAACAACGGCGCATACAGTACACGTGCGTCTGAGGTTTGCGCTTACTATGGTATGCCTCATATTGATTTGAAATTTCCGATTGACGAGTTGCCAGATTTGGCAAAAATTGATGAGACATTGCGTTTGAATCCCGATATATCGCTTGTGTATACAACGCACAATGAAACGGGTACGGGCATACTTAATCCGATTAAAGAAATAGGTGCGCTCGCTCATAAGTACAAAGCTATTTTTGTTGTAGATACAACATCGACATATGCTATGCGCCCCATAAATGTTTATGAGGATAACATTGATTTTTGTATGGCGTCTGCACAAAAAGGTATAATGGCGATGACAGGTTTGTCTTTTATTGTGGGGAGACGCTCAGTAATCGAGGCAAGCAAAGATTATCCCAAACGGTCGTAATACTGTAATTTGTTCTTGCAATACGACTTCTTTGAGAAAACGGGTGAAATGCACTTTACGCCGCCGGTTCAAACCATTTATGCAACCAAACAGGCACTGAAGGAATATTTTGCCGAGGGCGAAAAGGCGAAGTGGGACAGACATACGCGAGTATTTAATGAGATTCACAAAGGACTTGCCGAGTTAGGATTTAAAAACGTAATTAAGCGCGAGTGGCAAGCGGGTTTGGTAGTCTCGGCAATTTATCCTGACGATAAGCATTGGAATTTCGAAAAGGTTCACGACTATTGCTATGAGCGTGGATTTACAATTTATCCTGGTAAAATTTCTACAACCAACACATTTAGACTGTGCGCTCTCGGTGCGATTAACGAACAAGACATTAAAAATTTCTTTGTTGTTTTCAAAGAAGCGTTAATAAATAACAATATAACTGTACCTGTAATATATAATAAATAACAAAGGAGCCCAATATGAAAAAAGTTTATACGTGTTTTTGCACTGATGTGATCCATGAAGGACATCTAAATATAATAAGAGAAGCTCAAAAATTTGGGGAAGTATATGTTGGGGTTTTGACCGACGAAGCAATGATTAGGTTTAATCGCTTTCCGACGATAAACTTCGAAGAAAGAATAAAATTAATAAAGGAATTGGATGGAATAAAAGACATTGTCATTCAATCAGATATTATGTATGATGCCATAGTTAAAAAGTTGCGTCCAGATTATGTCATTCACGGTGATAACTGGAAGTCGGGACCTCTCAAGGCGGTTAGGGATAACGTAGAGCAGCTGCTTAGCACATATGGCGGAAAAATAATTGACGTACCCTATACCTATAATGAAAATGTGAAGAGGGTAGACGCGCAGTTAAAAGAAAAACTTTCAATGCCCGAATATAGAAGAAAGCGACTGAAACAGCTTCTAAAACTTCGCCCAATTGTAAAAACAATTGAAGTACACAGCGGTTTAACTGGATTGATAGCTGAAAAGACCATTGTTGAACATGGTGGAGAATTTGATCAATTTGATGCCATGTGGATTAGTTCTCTTTGCGATTCAACCGCAAAGGGCAAGCCTGACATTGAGCTTGTAGATATGACATCGCGCTTCAGAACGATAGATGATGTTATGGAAGTTACTACTAAGCCTATTATTTTTGACGGCGACACCGGTGGACTAACAGAGCATTTCGTTTATACCGTGCGTTCGCTGGAGCGCATTGGGGTTTCGGCTGTAATAATAGAGGATAAGACAGGCTTAAAGAAAAACTCGCTCTTTGGTACTGATGTTGAGCAAACGCAAGATACAATTGAACATTTCTGCGAAAAAATTTCTTCAGGAAAAAAAGTGCAGTTGACCGAAGATTTTATGATCATTGCACGCATTGAGAGTTTGATTTTGGAGCGCGGGATGGAAGATGCTCTCAATAGGGCACGTGCCTACGTGAAGGCTGGGGCCGATGGGATTATGATTCACAGTCGCAAAAAAGACCCTGCTGAAATTTTGGAATTCTGCGATAAATTTCGTGTGGAGGATAATAATACCCCAATAGTGGTAGTGCCTTCTTCTTTTAATACTATAACCGAAGCAGAACTTGCTGAACATGGGGTCAATATAGTTATATATGCCAATCAATTGACGAGAAGTGCGTTTCCTGCGATGGAACAGACGGCAAAAGATATATTGAAATATCATCGCGCAAAAGAGGTTGATTCTCGGCTAATGCCTATTAAAGATATAATATCTTTAATTGAAGAGTTATAGAGGTAATTATGGCAAATGCAATTATTATGGCATCCGGATTAGGAACGCGAATGCGCCCATTGACTGATATCACGCCTAAACCGTTAATTAGGGTTTTGGGTAAGCCCATGGTAGAGAGTGTAATCGATGCGCTTAATTTGCGTGGAGTAGAACATATTTACGTAGTTGTAGGCTATTTAAAAGATCAATTTAATTATCTGACGAAGAAGTATAATAATGTTAGCATGGTTGAGAATCCTGATTATTACACCGTTAACAACATATCGTCTATTTTTCATGCAAAGGAAGTATTGCTGAAAGGCGACACTTATATTTGCGAAGCTGATTTATATGTTGCAAATAAAAAATTGTTTTGTGCTGATTTGACGCAATCGTGCTATTTCGGAAAATATGTTTCAGGGTACTCGGACGATTGGGTATTTGACACGGATGAGAATAATATAATTACCCGAGTTGGTAAGTATGGAACGGATGTTTATAATATGGTTGGTATATCATATTTTACCGCTACAGACGCTAAGATTTTGTTTCAAAAAATTGTTGAGGTATATGGTGAATGCGGATACGAAACGTTGTTTTGGGACGACGTGGTTAATAGGAATCTATCGTACTTAAAGTTGCGTATTTTTCCAGTAGGTGATAAAGATATTTATGAGATAGATACAGTCGAAGAACTGAAAAATATAAACGATGAGGTCAAGTAATAATGAAAATTCAAAACTTTGTAGAGGTGTTAAATGCGGATTTTTTTACAGGCGTACCAGATTCACAGTTGAAATGTCTTTGTGATTATTTGATCAACACTTACGGCGTTGACTCTAGGCATCATATTATTGCTGCAAACGAGGGAAACTGCGCTGCTATTGCTACTGGATACCATTTAGCTACGGGTAAGGTTCCTGTAGTATATATGCAAAACAGTGGTGAAGGTAATATTATTAATCCAGTTGCATCTCTTATGAATGAAAAGGTGTATGCTATCCCGTGCATTTTTGTAGTTGGTTGGCGAGGTGAGCCTGGAGTTCACGATGAACCTCAACACATCTATCAGGGTGAAGTTACGCTAAAACTTTTGGAAGATATGGATATTAAATCTTTTATCATAGATAGCAGTACTACTGCTTACGAATTGAATGAGATGATGAGAGAATCTTTATCAACATTGACAAAGGGTAAGCAGATTGCATTCGTTATAAAGAAAGGTGCTTTTGAATACGAGGAAAATGTAAAATACGCAAACAATAATGTTCTTACCCGAGAAGAAATCATTAAGTGTATAGTTTCTGTCAGCGGTGAAGATCCTATTGTTTCTACAACAGGTAAAGCATCAAGAGAATTGTTTGAAATCCGTGAAATGAATAAGCAGGGGCATAGTTATGATTTTTTGACTGTCGGGTCAATGGGACATAGTTCTTCGATAGCTCTTGGAATTGCAATTAATAAACCCGATAAAAAAATATGGTGTATTGATGGGGATGGAGCGGCGCTTATGCATATGGGTTCTATGGCAGTTATAGGTGCAAATTGCCCAAAAAATCTTGTTCACATCGTTATTAATAATGGGGCTCACGAAACAGTGGGCGGTATGCCTACTGTAGCAGCATCAATTAATTTAGCCGAAATAGCAAAATCGTGCGGATATGTTAATACTGTTAAAGTTGATTCGCTAACGCAACTTAATTTAGAATTAAAAAAAGCAAAAACCAGCAATGAACTGACTTTTGTCGAGGTATTATGTGCTATAGGTTCTCGCGCCGATTTAGGAAGGCCTACCACAACCGCACTAGAAAATAAAATTAATTTTATGAGCCAAATAGTAAAATAAAAAACGTCTAATTCTCTTTTTATATATATTTGTAAGTTAATGTTTAGAAAATATTGGATTAATAAATAAATTGAAATGTTGAGATTTAATAATTTATAATAGAAATAGTTTGAAGATATTTTATTGTCTCGTGAGTAGGGTACACTGCTCCTAAAAGCAATTATAAGAAACAAAGGAAAAGTATAGTTGTTATTTAACTCGCTTGAATTTTTAATATTCCTTCCGATAGTTTTTTTACTCTATTGGATTATACCGCAAAAGTATCGCTGGTTACTTTTATTAGTTGCCAGCTACTTTTTCTATATATATTGGAATTGGAAACTTGTGTTTCTGATTCTTTTTACTACTGTGGTATCT
>JAIDSQ010000002.1:0-776 GCA_029061155.1 Clostridia bacterium | reverse complement strand
TTTTGTTTAGTGGTGTTATTATTCTTTAAATATATCAATTTCTTCTTTGATATGATTTGGGAACTAATAAAGCTATGTTCAGATAAAGAACCTGCTGGATATTTCAGTTTAATTTTACCTGTAGGCATATCATTTTATACATTCCAAACATTGTCGTATGTTATTGATATTTATAAGACCAAAATTAGAGCCGAAAGGCATTTCGGTTACTATGCGCTGTTTGTATGTTTTTTCCCGCAGTTGGTTGCAGGACCTATCGAGCGTCCGCAGGACTTAATTCCGCAGCTAAAACAAGAGAAAAGTATTAAAGCGCTTGATTATAGCGGTGCATTCAGAATAATGCTTATCGGCTTTTTCAAAAAGATTGCAGTTGCGGATATGATAGGAATTGTAGTTAATGCCACTTTCAATAATGTAAGTTCCGCAAACGGCTTAATGGTGCTGATTTCATCAGTGCTGTTCTCTTTTCAGATAATGTGTGATTTTTCAGGGTACAGCGATATTGCTGTCGGTTGTGCAAAATTATTCGGAATTGACCTAACTGAAAACTTCAAATCGCCGTATTCGTCAAAATCAATTAAAGAGTTTTGGGGCAGGTGGCATATTTCTCTGTCACACTGGCTAAGGGATTACATATATTTCCCGTTGGGCGGCAGCAGGGTTAAAAAGTGGAGATGGTGTTTAAATATTTTAATCGTATTCTTCATAAGCGGGCTATGGCACGGGGCAAATTACAATTTTGTTATTTGGGGAGTAATGCACGGCGTCTTCCAGAT
>JAIDSQ010000019.1 GCA_029061155.1 Clostridia bacterium | reverse complement strand
GCGTAGTTCTGATAGAACTCGTTAGAACCTACGGTGTAGCTTTCTACACCTATTCCAAACACCTTGCTTTCTACTGCAACGATTACTTTTTTCTTATCATACTTTACCGAAAGTATTTCGTCTAAGCTCTTCTTCAAACGAAGGCGCGGAGTCAATCTGTCTGCGGGTACGTCTTTATATCCGTCCGGTATCCAGATATTCACAAGGCAATGCGTTTTCATTTCCGTTGCGAAGTATTCCGCAATCTTCAAGCAAGCTTTGCAATGCTCTACCCAGAACTTACGGATAGTTTCATCAGGTGAAGATAAAGTCAAGCCGTCTTTAACGTTTTTATGGCTGAACATTGTGGGGTTGAAATCAATTCCCTGCAAGCCTATTTCTTTTGCAAAGTCTACCCAAGCCTTAAAATGCTTAGGTTCGTACTTGTCGCGGTCAACGGTTGCGCCGACTGCGTAGCTTGCGTGTAAGTTCAAACGCTTTTTACCGGGCATAAGCGCAAACGCTTTCTTTATATCCGCTTTGAGTTCTTCAAAGTTTCTTGCTCTGCCGGGGTAATTGCCTGTTGTCTGAATACCGCCGCTTAATGCTCCGCCTCCGTCCAGACCTACAACGTCATCCCCTTGCCAACAATGTATTGACACCGGTATTTCCTTTAACTTCGTCAATACCTCTTCGGTATCTATTCCATACTCTGCGTATTCTTTCTTTGCTAACTCGTACATTTTATTCCCTCATTCTATTGTTCGATAATTTGTAAAAGATCTTTCAGCTCGTTTATTTTATAATCGGCCTGAGCATGCGTTTTCGCATCGCCGATAGCTGCTGCGGTAAATCCGCCGGCTTTTGCCGCATCTATTCCTGCGTGGGCGTCCTCCACAACGATACATTCCGAAGGGGCAAGCCCTATATATTCGGCTGCTTTTAAGAAGACTTCGGGGTCGGGCTTGGATTTGGTTATATTATTGCCGTCGGAAATTGCGTCAAAATAGTCTGTAATGTTAGTCTGCGACAAGATGTATTTCGTATTTTTGCTTGAAGAACCGATTGCTGTTTTTATTCCCGATAAGCGTATTTTCTCAAGCGTTGCGCGGACATCGTCACTTACGTCGGCGGGGGTCATTTGCGATAACAGCTCTCTGTAAGTATTGTTCTTTTCTTCGGCAAAAGCGTCCTTTTGCTCCTGCGTGAAGTTTTTGCTTTTATCGCCCAAAATTATTTCAAGGCTTGCCATTCGGCTGACACCGCGAAGTTTGTTATTGATTGTTTTGTCAAAATAAATTCCGAGCCTATCCGCAAGTTTTTTCCATGCCTGATAATGGAACTCGTCAGTGCTTAAAAGCACGCCGTCCAGATCGAATATTATACCTTTAATCATTTTAATTCTCCGTAAGATATTTTCTTAAAAAGTACGAAGGCGTACAGCTCCATGCGTGGCAATAACTGTTTACGGCTTTTGCTCCGTATGCCGAGAAATCGGGATTGTTCGGGTCAAACATTTCATAGAATGTGTCTGCGCCGTCGTCAGCCATTGCGCCCCAATAATTATTGATAACTTTCCGCGCCTCGGTTATTTTTCCGCAATCGATGAGCGCCTGAACGTAGTAATGATAAGCGTAAGGCGTTACAAGTCCTACGGCGTTTTCCGCGCATTTGACTTTGTCAAGCACTTTTGCATTTTCTGCCGCACTTAAAACGCCTGCAAGACACATCCATATGTTTGCCGCATAGGAAACCTGCCTGTCTTTACCGCTTACGAATACGCCCTTTTCTTTATCGTAAAAATGTGCAATAGCCCCTTTCGTTTTTAGGGCGATATCATTTTCGATTGCCGTGGTATCTTTTCCGAGCGCAGACATAAGCTTTACCGCATATTTGGCGCAGTAAATGTAGACGCCCTGTGCGCCGCATTGTTTGTTGAGCGCCAGGTTCCAGTCAAGGAAACACCAACCGAGTCTGTCGCTGTCTTTGATAACATTATTTTCAAAGTTAGCGTTTGCAAGTGTCAGCTGTTTTAATGCAATAGGCAGTAGTTCTTCCGCCGTTTGTCTGTCACCTGTAGCCTCATAATATTCTTGCAAGACAGGGATAAACAAAAGCGAATAATCGAACATATACGCGTCGTCGCCGACTACTTTAGGTTTGGTAAATACCGCCTGCGACAACTCGCCGTCTTTTCCGCACGTGCCCGCAAAGAGATAAAGGCAACGCTTAACTAAATCGTTATGCTTAAACGTAAAGTAATTAGTCAGCGCCTGCAATCTTAAATCTCCCAGCCATAAACGCTTATCGCGTTTGGGTCCGTCTTCAAACTCGTACTGCATACACTCGCTTAAAGTCCGGAGCGCGATTTTGTCTATTTTACTTTCACGTTCGGTTGAGCCGCAAAGCTCTATACTTTCGGGAGCGCTCGTAACAGTTTCAGCTGTTAAATTATTTATAACAATGCTGAACTTTGACGATAAGCCTACCGCTTGTATTTTTACGTATCTGAACGCATAACGGCGTTTAAGTTTCAGTACGCAGGGCAGAGTGTCGACGTGAATCAACTCTTCCTGCAGCCAACTTTTACTTATCCAACCGTTATAAGTTGAAGTGTCTTCGTCAAGTTCTTTGGCTATTTCGCAGAACTTGAATTTTATAAGAGCGGGCGCATCCTGTGGACTGCCCGCGCTTGTAAGCTGTACCGTAAGACTGCCGACGTAATGATTACCGAAATCGAATACTGCACTGTCACCTTCGTTTAAAGAAGTCTTTTTCGCGTCGATTTCAACCAAAGTCTGCGTCAGTTGCGGTTTTAACTGTTTTGCTTTACTTAAAAATTTCTTATTCATAACCTTGTATCCCACTTACCGCAAAATGCGTCAACGGGGCTTTTGCCCGTAAATTTGCTTTTACCCGTCAACTTATTCATAAGCGCGTCTAAAATTTCGTCCGTACCGCCGTAGGTATTGATATAAGTTTTAACGCGCGGTATATCCAAAAGGTGATAGGGGTTTTCAAGCGATACCGCAATCGTGGGAACGGAGTGCATATAAACAGGCACGTCGGCGCCCATCGGCTCCGCCCATTCTATGCGGACAACCGTCTGATTGGATTTTGTTGCAAGACTTACAAGGTATATTATGAGGTCGTATTTTTCGGTTATTTCTTTTACAGGCGCAGCCATACCTTCCCAGCCGCCGCCCGGCACGAATACCGATACTTCAAATCCGTTTGCCTTCAGCTTTTCGATAAACCTGTCGCAAGCGCCCGTCTGAACGCCGCCGCCGAACGCACTTGCCGCGCCTTCTTTTTTGTAGACGAGAACGCGTTTGTATTTATCCGCCGAAATGGGCAAAACGCCTTTTTGCTCTTTAACAAGAGTAATTGACTGCTCGGCAACTTCGCCCGAAACCTTTTTGTGTTCTGCGCAGCCGACGATTTTTTCCGCCTTTTGCGCGTCGGGGATATTGCTTTTTTTGTGCAATTGCAGGGACGCTTTAAGCGCCAGAATACGCGTTACCGCCTCGTCTAATCTTTGCGAAGTAATTACGCCGTCCGCAACGCCCTTTTTCATAAAAGCGAAATCTTCCTCCAGGTTCTTTGTGAACAGGAACATATCGCAGCCCGACGCTATTGTAAGCGGTACGGCTTTTTCTCTAGGCATTACCGTGCCCATTCCCGCCATTGTAGACGAGTCTGTAACGATAAGTCCGTTGAAACCGAGCTTTTCACGAAGAAGTCCGTTTAAAAGTTCGGGCGCAATAAGACCGGGCATAACGTCTTCGTCTTTGAGCGCAGGGTTCAGTTTTTTGGAATATTCGGGCAACATTATATGCCCTACCATTACCGTTTTTGCGCCTGCGTCTATACTGTCCTTATATGCTTTTCCGTAAGTTTTATCCCACTCTTCGCAGGACATCGTATTCACGGAAGCGAGCAAATGCTGGTCGCGCTCGTCAACACCGTCCCCGGGGAAATGCTTTATGGAAACTGCCAAACCGTGCTTTTGTACTTCTTCAACGTACGTCTTGCCGAATTCCGCAACTCTTTTCGGATCCGAACCGAATGTACGCGTATTCGTTATGGGGTTGTGATAGTTGTAGTCGATATCGATAATGGGTGCAAACGCCCAGTTTACGCCGAGTGCGGACGCCTCTTCGCCTATTACCCTTCCGAGTTCTTTTGCGTACTTTTTATCGTCCGTTGCGGCAATTGCCATCTGACAGCCAACGCGCGTTCCCGTATAGCAGGTCTGGTTAAGCCCCGCCTCAAGGTTTGCGGAAATCAGGAGGGGAATTTTTGCGTTTTTCTGTAAACGGGTAACGGTGTTTATAAGCTCGTTAAAGCTCATAGTACGCATCATTACTCCGCCGACCTTCAAACCCGCAGAGAGATAGGACAGATAATTTTCGTCGTCTGTGTAAGTAATCAGGCAAAAAAGCTGTGCTATCTTCTCTTCTTCCGTCATGGAAGAAAGGGTACCGTTTACCCATTTTATATCCTCGTCGGAGAGATAAAAGGGTTTAGCCTTCAAATTCATATTAACCCTCCGCGCCGGCAGGTGTCTTTTTACGTTTTAAATAGTCGCGCAAATGCTTACCTGTAAAGATGTCCTTAATAAGCTTTTCGTTGCTTAAATAGATAAGGAATAAGACAAGCAGTACCGCGCTGATAATAGACTGTACCGAATTGGTAAGCGAGAACGCCGAATACATCATGCTGAACAACGTCATAGTAACGGCCGCAAGGAAATATCCTAATTTATCGTTTGAAAATCTGCCGATAAAGCCGCCTATGAACATCGGCAGGAATGCGCCGAACATAATTCCGATTGAACCGAAATTCAATCCGCTGACCTGAATGGTGCCTGTGAAAGTGTTGTTGAGGAAACCTACAACGCTCATTAAAACACCTGTAATTGTATAGCAAACAATGGCGTTGGGTATTTCTTTTATACCCGTGTTTACGGACACCTTCTGTCCTTCCTTTAACGCCTTGTAATTGTAGCCGAACTTGGTATTGTCGAATACAAAGTAAATTATTGCAAGGAATAAAACGATGAACACTATCATAATTGCAACACTGTTGGTGATAGAGTCAGTGTCCGTTCCGAGCAATCTCATATTCGCGCCGCCCGTTATTGCAAACGCAATACCTTCGTAAAGAAGGGTGACACCGAGCGAAGTAATGATAGGCGGAAGTTTTAAAAGAACGTAAAGTCCGCCCGAAGCCGCACCGAGCACAGCGCCCGACAGTAAACAGAACAAAAGCATTACCCATGCTCCGCCGCCCGTCTGCATTACAATCTGCGCACCGATTACGGAGGATAATAACGCCATAGCTCCCAACGAGAAATCAAATCTGCCGCTGCCGAGGTTTATCGAAAGTGCAATTGTGGTAAGCATAAGCGTAAGAATGCCGCGGATAAAGTTAGTAAAGCTTATGTCGTAAGGGAACATATTTTTCCCGCCCGCCGCGCAGGCGATGAAAAGGACTGCGATTACTATTACGGGAATTGCAAGCGTACCCGCAACTCTAATTCCCGCCGATTTTAATTGTTGTTTATTCAAGAGAGTTTTCATACTCTGCCTCCTGAAAATTGAAATATTACCGCCCGCCCTTAAGCGGGCGGTATATATCTTTTAAATTTAGCTTATTGGCTATTAGTTGGGCGTTCTGTCTTTTTCTACGAACGCTTTGAATGTGCTGTAAGAAACTTTGTTGGTAACTTCGTTGGTTTCAGCGTCAACATTGCAAATTACTGTGTCAAGGAGCGATTTGTTGAAGATGGGCGCGTCTGCGGTATCTGCGTTCTGATACTTTGTGAAGTCTGCGTAGGAAGTTGCTACCCAGTAACCCTGACCGAGCGCCAAAGCCTCGTTCTTTTCGGTACGGATGGGCGCACCGTTCAGCGCGTTGAGGACTGCCGCGAAGATGGGACCTACGCTTGAAGAATACTTACCTGCAAGATAAGCGACTTTACCGCTCTGCATTGCCGAGCCGTATGCCTCGGTAAACGAGTCAACGTCTGCGATTTTAACGTTTGTGTTGTTGGTTGCCTGACCGTAAACGTCAAGACCGGAACCTGCGCAAAGAACGTATTCGGGGTTAGCCGCTACAACGTTTGAAAGGTTCTGCTGCCATGTCGTATCAGCGAAGTCCCAAAGCTGATGATAGCCTACAAGCTCCATTGTGTCGCTTGAGAAGTCTGCAATGTTTACAGTACCGTTTGTATACAGATAACCTAAAAGTATACCGTGTACTGCATCTTCGCCAAAGAATTTGTTAACGCTTAAGTCTGAACCGTCTTCTCCCTTAGTTGTAAAAGAAGCACCGCCTTCCATTATAAGCGCGGTAAGGATACCTGCCGTTCTCTGAACGTGCATATCAAGACGGTAACCTACGCCTGCGCCGTGAAGTGCAAACTTGTGTTTTGCCGTGGACGTGGATGCTGTAAACTGTTCTACAGCCCATTTACCCATATCGTATCCTGCCTTATATTCAACGTCAAGGCTGGGTCCGATAGCGCCTACGTAATATTTGAAATCTTTTGCCGCGGGCAATTTCTTTGTGCCTGCTGCGGGGTTTGTGGGGTCGATTGCTACTTCACCGCCGTTATATTCGGTTTCGGAAAGAGTACCGGTTGCAACCGCATAGTAAATTCCTGCGTCCTGGCACTGCTGAATCTGTGCGGGACGGTCTGCCGACGCAAACGAAATAACCGCTTTACAGCCTGTCGTGATGAAGTTTTCGATAGCAGCCTTTTCTTCTTCTGCCGTATCAAGTTCTGCGGAATAGATAAAATCTACGTCGTAATTTTTCTCAATATACTTTGTGTAGTAGTTCTGGAAACCGAGTGCTTCTGCACCGGAAGCGTCAGCTACGAGTACACCGATTTTCGTTTTGCTGTTGCCGCATCCCGCAAGTCCTACAACCGTTCCTGCCGCAAGCGTCGTAGCCATTGCGACGGAGGCTATTTTTGCCAATGTTTTCTTTTTCATTTTGTCCTCCAAAATATTATTTTAATTTTTATTCTTTTCTGCTTGCGCAGTAAAATTTTAAGTTATCTGGGTAAGTTCTTCGTGCGGTAGTTGATACTTGCAAGATATACCATTGCGAGGAAGAATATTGCGCGCACTATCTGCGAAATACCGTCCGCGCCCGCAACGCCAAGCAGCATAAAGAACAATACCTGGTTTAAAAACGTTATCGTGAACGAGCCTATAATCGCCGCATATATTCTCGAACGGGGTCCGCCCGAAATAGGCATGCCGCCGAATACGATTGCGATAAAGATGCTCATTCCGACGTCGCCCGCCGTTCCCGAAGTTACCGTAGGCGCACGGAGCACCGTAAGGAAAGCCGCAATACCTACACCCAAACCGGTGAGGGCGAATGCAATTATTGCGTATTTTTTAAGTGAAATGCCCGTAAGCTTTGCACAGACGGGGTTACCGCCCAGGAATTTCTGCCTTCTGCCAGTCTTCATAAAACTGAACACGAAGATACAGATAGCGGCAAATATAGCAAGGAGCAGTATTTTCAGCCAGAGCGAGTCGGCTGCGCCTGCGCCCGAAGCAACCAACTGGTTACCGCCTCTGCTTGTGATAAGCAGTTCGGCAACTGCCATTAAAACGCTCATCATTGCTACGGTTGTTACGAACACGGGCAGATTGAAAACCGAACCCAGAACCGAGCTGAAAAGCGAGCAGGCAACCGCCGTTAATACGCAGACAAGGAACATTAAGAATAAGTTCTGCGTCGACATATAAACCAATGCGCCTGCACAAGCGCTGACGAGTGTCGAAGCTCCCAAACTGATATCGAACGAACCGAGCGTAAAGATAAATATAGCGCCCGTCGCAACAATCGCAACAACGATTGACTGGTTAATAATCGCCTCGAACCCGCTTGCAAAGTTGATGCCTCTTATTCCGCCGACAATCAGATAAAGAACAAGCAACAAAACAAGCCCGATTACCGGTGTAAGGTTGATTAAAAGCTGTTTGATTTTATGTTTCTTTTCTGCCGTCATACCTTTTTTAGGCATTTCAGGCGCCGTTTCAACGTTTTCCATACCGACCTCCTTAAATCATATAGTTGATTATATCCGCGTCGGATAAATCTTTATTTCTTAAAAATTCTTTGGTAATTTCGCCGTCCTTCATAATGTATATTCTGTCGGACATTCCCATCAGCTCGGGAAGTTCTTCGGAAATCATTACAATCGACTTACCCTCGTTTTTGAGTTTTACCATAAGCTGATACATTGCCTGCTTAACGCCGATATCAACGCCGCGCGTCGGGCAGTCGAGAATAAGTATTTCGGAACCGCGTCCTACCCATTTACCGAATACGACCTTTTGCTTGTTACCGCCCGAGAGCGTTCCCGTAACCTGATTTCTGTCCGAACACTTGATGGAAAGGCTTTCTATCTGTTCGTCAACGTATTTCTTCTCCAACGGGTCCCAGATTAAGAAATTCTTAATTGCGTATTGCTCCATACCGCCGACAGCGATATTGTCTTTAATGCTTGCCGTCAGTGCGAGCGACTCGACGTCTCTGTCCTTACTTACGTAGCCTATTTTGTTTTTCATTGCAAAGGCTTCGTTTTTAACGGGTGCGCCGTGAACGGTAACGCTTCCCTTTTCGGGCTTCACCGCGCCGAACAGAACCTTTCCGAGGGTATGCATACCGCAATGGGAAAGACCGCCGAAGCCGAGAATTTCACCCTTATGCAACTGGAAGCTGACGTTCTTAACACTGTCGCCGCAGGAAACGCCGCTGCACTCCATGACGACTTCTTCTTCACACGTGGGTTCAAAGTCACTTCTGTAGTAGTCGCCTTTAAGTTCTCTGCCGATCATACTCTTTCTTATGGCGTCGGGCTCGAACTCGTCTTTTGAGAATGTACGGATTATTTTTCCGTCGCGCAGAACCGTAAGCGTGTCGCAGACTTCCATTATCTCGTCCAAATCGTGGGATATAAAGATAACGGCTTTTTCCGTTCCGCGGTATTTATTTATAATGTTATAAAGTATTTGTCTGCCGTCGTGGGCAAGTGCAGTCGAAGTTTCGTCAACTACAAGCACGTCGGGATCTTTAAGCATTATCTTTGCGATTTCGACAAGCTTTCTCGACTGGAAATCAAGTGCGAACATAGGCATATTGCCGCGCACACTTGTAATGCCTATTGCATCCAAAGCGTAGTTTGCCGCTTTATTGAGCTTGCGGCGGCTTATCGGGCCGAAAGTTTTGCCGTTTTTCAGTTTGAATACGCGGAACTCGTCCAACTCGCCGAGGAAAATATTTTCGGCAACGGTAATTCCTGCAATAGTACCGCTCTCCTGCACTATCATTCCTATACCGTGCGCGCCCTCGCCGCAATTGTCAAGCGCGTCAAGCATTGACGACGGCGCCCAATCGTTGCCTTTATAACGCATACTTTCAACTTTAGTTGCTTTCTGCATACCTGCGGCAATTGAGGTTATAGTCGATTTGCCTGAACCGTTTTCACCGATTAAACCCAGCACGTCACCCTTACGTAACGTTAAGTCCACGTCGTTCAACGCAACGACGGGACCAAAGGTTTTAGTCATATTTTTTATTTCAAGAAGCGGTATCTCATTTTCTTTAACTTCTTCAGCGCTCATATACACATCTCCCTAATCGTTACTTACGCTAATATTTTACATTATTTGATAAATCCAAACAACGGCAATTCTAATTCAATATCGGCATTTTATTTAATAATTTATTTGTTTACGGAAAAATTAACGCAAACAAAAGATTAATAATTTGCACTTACAGTCCATTAAAAATATTAAAAATTTACATATGTGGTTGACAACTGCTGTTTTTTATATTACAATATAAGTATGAATGAACAACTTGAAATAATAAATTTCGGAGAAAACACTCCTATCAGACTCAAAAGCATCTATCTGGAACAGATGGACAGCCATTGGCACAAAGGCATAGAACTTTTGCTTGTATTGAGCGGCGAAGTAACCGTAATTTGCGGCGGAACCCCCTTTTATCTGAAAGAAGACGACCTTATGCTGATTAACGAATATTCTATTCACAGCCTGAAAAGCGAGGCGGGCTGTAACCTTGTGTCGCTCCAGATAAATACGCAATCAATAGTCGGTAAAGACGACAAGCTGTTTTTTGACTGCAATTCCGCAACAGACAATAATAAGGGCAAATTTTACAATCTGAAAAGACTGATTGCCGAACTTGTTAAAACCAACAGCAGTCATAATGACAGCAACGTATTTTACAATTATTCCATAGTCTATAATATCTTTTACGACCTGTCCCGCAATTTTCAATGCGAACAGGGTTCGACAATCTCACGTAAGTATTTCGACAGGGTAAACAGCATTATCACTTTTATTGACGAGCATTACCGCGACAATATTACTTTGGCAGACCTCGCCGCTCACGAGCATTTGTCCGTCCCCTACCTTTCTTCGTTTTTTGAAAAACAGCTCGGAATGAACTTTCTGACTTACTATAACGAACTGAGATTTGAACGTGCGGTAAACGAACTTCTGTCCACGGATTTTTCCGTCGAGGAAATTTCACTCAATAACGGCTTTCCCGACCCGCGTTCGTTTGTAAACCTGTTCAAGAAAAAATATAACTGCATTCCGAGCGTTTACCGAAAAGAACTTCTTTCGGGCAAAATAAAAAAACCGTCAGGCGTACTCCACACCGCCGAACTTGAAAAAAGCGAAAGTACTTTGCTTATACTTGCAAAATATCTGCCCGACCCCACGCAAAACAACGACGTTGAGCAGCGTTACATACCTGATACGAAAATCGTAAACAGAGAAAATATCAGTATTTCTTCTTCATCCACACATCTGAAACATACTTTTAAGACCTTCACAACCGTTGCAAGAGCAAAAGAATTACTCCTTTCGGACGTTCAGCAAATGCTGACGGAAATTCAGCGCAATATCGGTTACGAATATATTAAGTTCCACGGACTGCTTTCGGACGATATGCTTGTCTACGACGAAGATTCTATGGGCAACCCGCGTTACAGCTTTGTTTACGTTGATAAAGTAATCGACTTTTTGCTGTCAATTAATCTGAAACCTTTAATCGAGTTAACCTTTATGCCGAAGGCTCTCGCCCTGAATCCCGAACGCACTATCTATTCTTCGCCGTTTATAGTGAGCCTGCCCAAGGACTTAAAAAAATGGTATGATTTTATTTCTGCGCTTACCTCGCATTTTATTGAAAGATACGGCTCGAGAACGGTGCGCGGCTGGCTGTTTACCGTATGGAACGAACCCGACACGTCCACCACGCTGTTCGGTTTTGAAAACGACAAGGATTTTTATGATTTCTATAAGACAACTTATGACGCGATAAAGAACGTTAATAAAGCAATTATTGTCGGCAGTCCGTCCTTGCTTGTCCCTTACAACATAAACAGAATATGGATACGCAATTTCATCACCTGGTGCCATGAAAACAACTGCCCGCCCGACTTTATGAATATTCACTTCTACGATAACGATTATTCGGACGAATCACTGTCGCAGCACACTCCAGCCCACCCTGCGCACGACAGGCTTAATATGGACGAAAATTCATTCCATAAATGTATTGACATTACCAAAGCTTTATTTGACGAATTGAACGTAGGCAATCTTCCCGTTTATTTAACGGAATGGAACCTCACCGTTTCACATAGAAATTTACTCAACGATACCTGCTTTAAGTCCTGTTATCTCGCCAAGAACCTGCTTGAAAACTATGACCGTCTTGACAGTTTCGGATACTGGGTATTAACAGACGCCATAGAAGAGACGCAGCCCTCGGCGGAGCAGTTCCACGGCGGACTCGGACTTTATACAACAAACGGAATTAAAAAACCGCACTTCTACACATTCGATTTCATAAACAGGCTGGGCAACAGTTTTATAGAAAAAGGCGACGGTTACTTTATTACTAAGTCGCACAAAAAAATACAGATTATACTTTACAATTACGAACATTTTAACCATCTTTTTGCGGCGGGTGAAACATTCGATATGACGTTTACCAAACGTTATACCCCTTTTTCCGAACTCGGTAAAATGTCCGCTTCCCTCCAGCTTTGCGATATTCCCGCAAAAACCTGTACCGTCAGAGAGCATATTTTAAACCAGAAACACGGTTCTGCTTTCGACGAATGGGTGCGTATGGGCGCGCCTAAACTCAACGTCGAAAGCATCGAATACCTTAAAAGAATATGCGTTCCTAAGCTCGAAATCCGAAACGAAAATTTCGATAACGGAATACTTTCTATCCACGCCGATCTTGAACCTTTGGAAGTAAGGTTTATCGAAATATCGTATTAGCGTAAAAAACAAGTAAAACGCCGTTCCGCAATGTGCGGAGCGGCGTTTTTTATTAAGGAGAAAAAGATTATAATTAATGTTTTTTTAATTGGAAAGCAATTTATTTAAACTTTGGTTGCTTTACCGCCGGTGAGTACTATCATTTTAACAGCCTCGATGGAGTAGTCCTGAGCCTCGACCGTTAAAGGTTTGTCAAGAGTTCCGCGCGCCAAAACTTTGAGGACGCCCACGTTTCTTGCAATCAGCCCTTTCTCTTTCAGGCTTTCAAGGGTTACAATCTCGTTTTTGCCGTAGTTTTCGGACAGCGTGTCTACGTTGATTATGCCTTTCTTTCCTGCGGTCTTTGCTTTTCCGGTTGACGCTGTATTCGGGGTTTCGGCACGTTTATCTTCCACAAGCGCGATTGCAACGTCGTCGGTGATAACGGAGTTTACTTCCTTTGCCGAAACAAAATTTCTGCGCTTTCTGTCTACTTCTTTACGGCTGTACTGGCGCATAAATTCGTTATAGTCTTCTTCGGATACGAGTTCCTTTATAAGTCCCCTGTCCACAAGCGGTTGAGTGGGTTCGTAACGGAGATAGTAATTCACCCTCTGCTCCTCACCCTTTTCAAGCCCGAACTTTTCGGCAAGCGCGGCAATTAAATCCAGCGCGTATTTTGCCCTGCGCGCGTTCTTAATTCTGTACATACAGGGAATATTTTCGTATTTCTTGCTTTCCGCGTACTCTACCTTGTACTTAGTGTCCGCGTAACTGTTCGGATCAAGCGCAAAGTATATGCAAAGCGATTTTCCGCGGATTGAGAATCTTGCAATATTGCTTCTGCCGAAATTGAAGTTTTCGTGATTCCAGGAAATTCTGCTCTTAACCTTGTTATATGAAAGCAATACGTTTTTGAGCATAGAATAGTAAGCTTTTGTTTTGTCGTCCGACTGAATTAACTTTGCCGTGAACGACTTCTTGTATCTTACTATTACCGCCATACCCGTAAGCTTATCTACGCTGCGCACCTCTTCCTGAGGTTCGTCCTCTTCGGGAAGAATTTCAAATTCGGGTTGTTCGTCTTCAGGCTCTTCTTCCGCCTCGCTGAGTATTTGCTCTGCGGTTATAGGCTGCTCCGTTTCTTCAAATTCAGGCTGCGCAATTTCAGGTTCTTCTTCGACGATTTCGGGTTCAGGCTCGGGCTGCACAATTTCGGACTCTTCTTCGGGTTCGGAGACTTCCTCAACCGTTGGAATTTCTTCATCCTGTGCGGGCTGTTCTTCGGTAACCTCTGGTTCAGGTTCGGTTATTTGTTCCGCCTCGACTATTTCTTCAACCTCAGCTATTTGCTCAGGCTCGGCTATTTGCTCAACCTCGGCGGTTTCTTCTTGCTCGGGCACGGCTGCGCCGTCCTTATCTTCTGCTACGTATTCCAAATCTTCGTCGTCCCAAGGGCGGGCAGGAAGGACTCCTTCCTCTACATATTTTTGCAACTTTTTCTCTTTCCGTGCAGCGTCGGTCGGTGATTTAGGCTCAGAGGTAACTATACGCAGCGCGTCTGAAACCGTACCTGCCTTTGTACCGTCCTCCGAAAGCAGCTGTCTGCTTTTTTCAAGCACTTTATCGGTAAGACTTTTCCATTCTTCGGGAGCGACCGACGGTACTTTTTGCGACATTTCTTCGTATATCCAGTCGTCAACGTCCCAAGGGCGGGCGGGAAGAACTCCGTCCTCTATATATTTTCTCAGTTTCTTTTCTTTACGCGCAGCATCCTTCGGCGACTTTGGCTCGGAAATGATTATACCTATCGCGTCAGATACGGTGAGCGCTTTCGCCTCGTCGTCTTTAAGTAGTTGCTTACTTTTACCAAGCACCAATACGGTAAGTTTTTTCCAAACCGAAAGGAAATCGACGTACTGCGTGACTATTACCCACAGCACTAAAATAAGCATTATAACGATTAAGGCTATCGCGCCGTTAGTAGATTGCAGGAATCCGAAAAAGTATCCGAAAAACGCGCAGTGGCTGCCCGTATATATGCCTACTACGTCGGAAAATGTTGGGTGAACCGCGTCAGTACCTGCGGCGTTGTCACCCTTTGTATAATATGCTATTTCGCCCGTTCCTTCCACCATTACTATTCTTGTAACGCGGTGGGTTATAAGGCGCATAGTGTTGCCGTCTTTATATTCGTAAGTTATTACAGTGCCGACAGTTATCTCTTCTTCAGACCCGGGAACCTTGCAGACAATCATATCGCCCGTCATAATTTCAGGCTCCATCGAATCGGTCACTATCGCAAATAACCTGTATTTGCCGAATGTGGGATAATAGTGCGGTTTAAATAACGTCAAAATCGTGTTTAAAAGCATCAAAGCAAGAATAACCGTAAGCAATGAATAGCCGACGATTTTCAAAATCTTTTTAGTCTTTGACTTTTTAACTAACGCCGCGGTTCCCCCGTTTACAGGCTGTGCGGAAGGAACGGCAACCTTCACTTCATCCGAAGGCTGAGCCTCCGTCTGAGTTGCCGTAACTTCGGCTTGCTTTTCCGTATCTTCCGTTTGCCTTTCCGCGTCAGGCGTTTTTTCAATTTCGTTTGCAGCGGAGTCTTCTGCCATATTGCACCTCCGTATCTAAGTTGGCTATTAGCCGCCCTTCCGTTACAGAAAGGCGGCTAACCTTTTAAATTATTTTATTAGGTGTTTTAATTAAGAATTGCTTTCAGCAAGAGTGATGGTTACAGTGGTATCTTTCAAATTCATATCGTTTGCGTTGTCCGATTTAAGAATAAGGCTGATATAACCCGTTTTGCTCTGCAGCGTGTCGCCTGTTGCCGAATATTGCATAGCCGAAGTAAGGGTAAGAGTTGTGTCGCCCGAAACTACCGTCCAACCGTCAAGGCTTTCAGGTGCCGCAGTAATCTGCGCATCGGAGAGCTTAACGTAGTAAGCGCTTCCGGTTGCAAGGCTTTCGCCATCTATAGCCGCCGTAATTGTGTAGTCTTTGGAAACGCTCCACTTAACCTGAGTGGAAATAACTTTTACCTGATCGCCGATTTCACCGTTCTGGTCATAGGGCACTAACTTCTTGGTTCCTAAATCTAAGTCAGCGCTTTCAAAGCCCGACAGAGATATGTAGCCCGTGTCCAGAGTACCGGAAGCTTCCTGAATCGTCGAAGGGTCCCATTTTGCGAACGAAACCGCACCTACACCGACAATGGACGTTACGCAAGCCGCCGCAATAAGCATTTTTACTGATCTTTTCATTTTGATATCCTCCTTAAGATATAAATAATATTTTTTTATTTTTTATTTTTTTCGGTCACCCGAATTTTAAATATTGTTATGCATTTCTAATATTAATTGCCATAGCCTGGCTACATTCTACTGATATTGTTATTTCTTTTTCGGAATTGTTTCTGAAAACGCCATTTCCAAGATACGTTATATCTGACACACCGATACTTACTTTTTCTGCACCCGGCGCCACCAGATTACCTCTATGATAAACGGCAAACGTTTTTCCTGCAGGTACCTTGACAGTAGTAGTATATGTTATATCGGGTCTCATTCCTTCACCGGGATATGCCTTATCACCCTCAACTAATACTCCGTTTGTTGTAACACCAGCTCCTAAATTTTCATCGCCGGGTTTAGGACCTGTCTGCTCCTCCGTCCATTTTGCCTGAAGTGTTACCGTAGTTTTATTGATGCTGCTTAAGTGGTCTTTAAGCATATCGCCGACTTCAGCCTTTGTGCCGTTACTGTAATACCAGCCTTCAAAAGTAAATCCTTCGGCGGTAAGTACAGGTAAGTTTTCTTCAGTCAGCTGCGTTACATTTTTAAAACTGTCGGGTTTTTTGCCGTGACCGTTGATATCGTAAGTTAAGTCATAACCTATCGTCCACGTTCCCGTTGTCACCGTACCGGTAACGGTACTTGACCCTGCCTGCCATTTTGCGTAAGATGCAGGAATAAGCACCGCAGATAAAATTAATACTGAAAAAGCGACTATCGACAGCATCATTTTTATGAACAGTTTCTTATGTTCGGTATAATTCGTCATAATAATCCCCCTTTGCAATGTGCAGTTTTTTAATCCTCTATTTAAGTATATTTGCTTAAAAAAGATATTGCAATGAGAATTTTTATCAAAAAATGTTCGTTTTGTTTGGTTTTTATAAAGTTTTTTTATGGTTAAAAATTTTGTCACATTAATAAAATGAAGTAAATTCCAGTAAAAATATTAAATAAGTGCAATATTTGTACTAATTTTTTTGATTTTAAATTAACTTTTTGCACTTATATAAAAACAAGCCGCCGTAATTGATTACGGCGGCTTGACAATTAACTTGAAAAGACCTTTAAAGTTTTATTTAATTTATGATATATTTTCTTTGTGGCAAGGTTTTAACTTTTTCTTTTCTTATTTATTCCGTTTGGGTATCGGCTATTTTCGCAGCGGTTTTTCTGGTATTTATATATTCGCCGATGAGAAGTACCGCCGTCCTTACAAGCATAACCGCGGCAAGGATTATCAGGGGCAATATATTGAGAACGCCGCTTGAAATAAAGAATCCGCACACGAATATTGCAAGCGCCGTTATGAGCGAGCCTACCGTAAGATATGCAAACTGCATTTTTAAGCACGTAGTGTATTTTTTGTACTTTTCGTCATTAATAAATGTTAAAACAAGTTTTGCAATCAGCGCAAGAATTAACGGTATAAACGCTATTAGCGGAATAAACCTGACAATGTTCATTAAATAGACGGTTGCGCTTACCGATACGGACGAGGCAAACGCATTAGTAATAAACTCCGCGTCAAGACTGCCGTCGGGCATTGCGGTAAAATAGCCGTAAAAAGTAACTTCTATACCGCCGTCCGTTTGAAAATATCCGAACATTACGTCGTCGAAAATAAACAGGCTCCTGCCGAGTTCGCTGCTGTATAAGTAATTACGGTAATAATAACTTCTTAAAAGCGGAACCTCTCCCGCGCGTTCGTACGAGGTTATATCGGGGTAATATGCTCTTACGTACAGCGCATAAAGGCTGTTTTTATATTGCTCAGCCGTAAGTTTATCCTTGTCCGAAGTAAGCGCGGAGTACTGCTTTTTTATATCCGTATCTTCGCTTGAGCTTAAAAAGCCTTCAAAGCCCGAAATCATTTCGTCGGTCAGAATAAGCACGTTGGGGGTATAGTTTATTTTAAATTCGTAATTGCTTTTTTCACCGTCGGACAGAGTAAGATAATATTCGTAAGTGATTTGCGCGCCGTCCTTTGAAACGCAGTACGCCTCGAAGTCGTCCAACGCATCAGACGGGCGGGTATCTATAACGAGATTATAACCGTTATTTACATACTGCGCCGCGTCCTCCTCTTTTGCGAAAGTGTTAATAACCTTATCCGCACAAACGAGCTTATCTTTTACTGTTAAATTTTCTTTGCCGATTACTTCGGAAACGAAGGCTTTAAAGTCGGAGGAGTTGTTATAGTGGGTGTAAAAGGGGATTGTATTTGCCGCAAGAACGCCGCAGTAAATGAAGATAAGCGCAAGCAAAAATGCAAGTACGCAGTTTAAAACACCGCGTATTCTTGCCTCTTTTGCTATTTTATCGGAGAAAAAACTCAACCCGAAAAATTTAAGCCAACTCTTCATTTGCCCACCGCTTACTTAATTTTTATTACCTGTTTCCCTACTCATTATAGACATTTCCGTCTGCTTGTCAAACAAATGAATATTCTGTTCTTTGAACGAAATATAAATCCTGTCGCCCGACTCGAAATTAGTACGAGCGGGAACGCTTACTATGTAATCCGGTCCGTCTTCGGTAAGCTTGACAAAAAGCTGGGTTGTGCCGCCGAGAACTTCTTTTACGCTGAGCGTAGTTTCTATTCCGCCTTCAACCTTTTCAGCGCCCGCCGTGATATGTTCGCCGCGGATACCGAGAGTTACCTCGTGCGGTTGTCCGTCAAGGTATGCCCCGTCAATAGTGCGCAGGCTGTCAAGACTGTATGCAACTGTCTGACCGTTGGCAAAAGTGATTTCAAGCTTTTTGCCCGCCTTTTTAATGGTGACGTCTGTGAAGTTCATCTGAGGCGTGCCGATAAAGCCTGCAACGAACTTGTTGTCGGGGTAGTCATACAAATTGGTAGGTGTGTCAATCTGCTGAACGACGCCGAGTTTCATAACTACTATGCGCGTGCCCATTGTCATTGCCTCTACCTGGTCGTGCGTAACGTAAATGAAGGTTGTTTTAAGCTCGTTATGCAGTTTTACGATTTCCTGACGCATGCTTGCCCTGAGCTTTGCATCGAGGTTTGACAAAGGTTCGTCCAGAAGGAAAACCTTGGGTCCGCGCACCATTGCGCGTCCGAGCGCGATACGTTGCCTCTGACCGCCTGACATTTCCGCGGGCTTGTTGTCAAGCAGTTCTTCGATACCGAGAATTTTTGCAGCCCACTGAACTTTTGCGGAAATTTCTTCCTTGCTCATGCGCCTGTAAGAATAAGCCTGAACGGGAGTTTCGGAATAATACTTAAGATCCTGCTCGAGTTTTACCTTGCGCTCGGTGAGAAGTTTTATATTCTCCTCGTCCTCGGTATCTTCCAAATCGTACTCGACGGTTTTAATTTTTTCCTTGATTTCCTTTATCTTCTTTTTGTCGATTGCAAGCACGGGGTTGCCGTCCTTATCCTTCTTTTCGACGGGGATTCTTCTGAGCTTTAACGCGAACTCGATGTTCTGCTGAGCCGTCATATGGGGATAGAGGGCGTAGCTCTGGAATACCATTGCTATATCCCTGTCCTTGGGTGCGACGTCGTTTACAAGAACGCCGTCGATTAAAAGCTCGCCGCCCGAAATATCTTCAAGCCCCGCAATCATTCTGATAGTGGTTGACTTTCCGCAGCCCGAAGGTCCTACGAATACGATAAATTCGCCGTCCTCGATTTCCATATTGAAATCTTTAACCGCAACGAAGTCGCCCGACCTCTTTTCAACGGCAGGCTTTTGCTCCTCCTTTTTCCTTATCTTGTTTACGACAAACTTAATAGGATGCTTTTTGGTAGTCTTCCTGCCGGTGTATACCTTGTAAATGTGTTTGAGTGATAAACCTGCCATTTTATTTTCTCCTTAATTGTTATTAAAATTATATAACTCGATTTCGTAAACCGAATAGCCGTAAGGTAAAATTTTGGAAATTCCCTCAATGCGGATATACTTTGCCTGCTTTAGCGTAGGTGTAATAATATCAGTTCTTCCGCCTTCGGTAAAACTTCCGTTGAACACTTCCGTCCAGTCGCCGTCTTCGCCCGTATCGGAGAAATACACTTTGTATTCCTTTGCCGCCGACGCCTCCCAGTATATCTTTATCTGATAAATTTCCGTAAGTTCGTCAAGCTCAATTTCAAGCCACGCTTTGTCACTGTCGTGAACGGATTCCCAGCGCGTTGTTAAGTTGCCGTCAATGACTTTTGAAGGTGTGTTTCCGTCTTTATCCGAAGACGTGGTAACCGTTGCGGAGCTGACGTCGATTTTATGCAGCTCGAGTTTTTCAAACTTCATTGCCGTTACGGTTGCGTTGCTGCCGCTGATTATTACTGCGTGCTTAGCCGACATTGTGAAGGGTGCGCTTACCCAGCCGTCAGCCGTCTTTTCAAGCTGTATTTCCTCACCGTCGATAACGGCTTTAACGTTTGTCCCCGAACCTGTTATTTTTAAGCTGTAATAGGTCGGCTCGTCACCGAAATCTATGCGGTAAAGACTGCTGTCCTGAGTATCGAATACGATATCGTTTTGCATTTCAAAGCTTTCAGCGTTTTCGTAAACTATCGGGTCGTCGAAATTGAAAAGCTCAATTTCATAGATAGAATACCCGAATTCGGTCGTCCTTGAAATGCCCTCGATACGGATGTATTTTGCCTGATTTACCGAGGGGTTAACAGTATCTACTCTGTTTGTTCCCGCAGAAAATTCTCCGTGGAATACTTCGGTCCAGTCTGCGCCTGTCTGCGAGAAATAAACTTTATATTCCTTTGCCGCCGCCGTCTGCCAGTATATTTTCATCTGATAAACGAGAGTAAGCTCGTCAAGCTTAATTTCAAGCCATTCGTTATCGCTGCCGTGAACGCTTTCCCAACGCGTTTCAAAGTCGCCGTCAAGAGCGTTTGCCGCAGTATTTCCGTCCTTTACGGACGAGGCGGTTACGGTCGTTGCAATGTCGGATTTGTTTAACGTAAGCTTTTCAAATTGCATTTGCGTTACGCTTGCGTTACTTCCGCTTAATTTTACGGTATGCTTGAAATCAAGCGTTATGGGCTGACTTTCATAGCCTTCTGCCGTTTTTATAAGGTCGATTTCCTCACCGTCTATAAACAGCTTAACGCCCGCGCCCGCTATCTTAATTTTGTAATAAGCCTGCTCGCTGCCGAAAGATACAAGGTAGGAAACGCTACCATCCGTTGCAAAATTGATTTTTCCGTCGGCGATTTCCGCGTTTACTTTTTCCGAAGTGTTCCCAAGCGAGAAGTCTGAAATGTCCGTGTAACTTTCAAACGTAAGCGTTTGCTTGGTAGGGTCGCAGGAAACGAGGCTGTTTGCGGGTACTATTGCAAAACCTATAACGCCGTTTTTGTTCCTGAAAGTGAACTTCTTTTCGGCGTTCGTAGGGTTCCAGCAAAGCGCGGTGTATTTGCCGTTATTTTCATACACGGTTGCCGAATCGCCGTTCTCCGCCCAGATATCCGTCGTCCTTACGCCCGCCGACTTCATTCCGTGAATGAGCCAGTAAACGTTGAACTGTTCGCTATTGTTGCCGACGCTGCCCTGAGTTTTTAATACCTCTTCGTACCACTCAATCGCCTCGTCCGCGTCGTAGATTGCCACAATGGGGATAAATATGTGCTGCCAGGCGTAAATTTTCTTTTCCGCCTCGGAAACGTCCCACATTGCCTGTTCACTTTTCATATTGTCTATTAAATTTTCAAGCTTTTCCCGCTCGTCCGCGTTCAGTGCGTAGCTTGTCAGATACTCTTCGCCGGGGATTAAGTGTATGCCGTACATAAACAGCGGTTGACCGTTAAAGAACGTGCCGTAGAAATTACTGCCGCCGTATACCTGACCTGCAACGCCGTACTGATAACTTTCGGGGAAGTCGCCAAAATAGTTGAACCAGTAATGTTTGATTGCGCTGAGTTCGGTAGTGTAGCCGTAGATTGCAGCAAGCCTGATTTGCTCGTTTCCGACAGCAGTTGCGTACAGGTACGCACCTACCCAGCTGTTTAATGCCTCGCCCGCGGATTCCTGATTGTTTCCGCCGTTGTTATCGGCGTAACCGCCCGCCCAGCCGTGACCTGCGAACGGGTCGAAGTTGCGCATATAGGGGAAGAGTTCGTCCTCACGCGAGGGGTTCATATAATCCCTTATGAGGAGTCCTATCATATCCCCCCACTTTTCCGCAAACTGCGGTCTGAACGAGGTAAGCACTCCCGCGGCAAGCGTGTAATAACCGTAAGTGAAATAGTGGTCTGCAAGGTTCACGCCCGCGCCGAACTCGCTGTTCTTGTAGTAAAGTGTTCCCCACTCGCTGTCGTAGTAGAAATATGCGCCTGTCTCCGCGTCCTTTACGGGGTCGTAAGTGAACCAGTCCGTGAGGATATATTCAACCTTATCGAGGAATTTATCCCTTAAATCGGTTGCGCCTATCTGGTCGGCGGCTATCGCAGCCATTGCCATAGGGTGGAGATTTTTGCCCTGCCAGTACGGGTCGCCCGAAATGAGGTTGCTGTCCCCGGGGGCTTTGTCGCCGCCGTTTTCGTTGTAGACAAGAAGTAACTGCTTATATAAAACGCTCGTTTCGTACGCGCTGTCCGTAGGTTCCGCAAAGGTCGGGACAATGCCGTAGAAGGTATCTTTTGTTATGAATAAATTGCCCGTATGCGAACGGCAATCGCCGCGGATGCTCGCATAAACGTAGCCCTGTTTATAATTTGATTTTGCTATATGGTGGGGAAGAAACGCCGAATATGCATCGCCTGAGAAACCGCTGCGCATAAGCGTTGTCCTGAGGCGGAACTGCGTTTCGACCTCGTTTGTAGCATTGTCAAAGGAGTACGTACAGCTTGTGTCTACAACGAACGCATAGCCGTGTTCGTGTAAAAGCTTGACTTCCTCTAAGGGGAATTTTGCGCTGCTCCTCTCGTTTTCAAAAACTTTATTCTTCTGCCCAACTGCGCCGACAGACATATAATTGCCCTCGGTCATAATAACCGATACGGCGCCTTCGCCTAAGACAAAGCGGGTGTTTTCGGGAACGCAGACAACATAATATCTTTCTTCGTAGATTTTCCTGTTTTCGTGTTCGCCCGACGCATCCTTGTATTTTTGTATACCCGTTTCGTAGCTTGCGTGCGTGCGAACCATCACCACAATGCCGTCGCCCGTGTAGTTTGCGCCGGTGCCCTTTAAAATTTCGTTGCCGTCCAAATCATAGAAACAAACAAAATTTTCGGCAAGTAAAAGCGCTTTTTCGGGTTCCGCGAATATGCAGTATGCGTAAAGCGTACCCTCGGAAAGGAACACGGTCAGTTTATCGACGCCCTTTTTATCCGTCATAACCGCGCTTATGCCGTAGTCGGAATAGCCAGTAACGCGTACTTCGGCGTTTTTGCCCATTCCAGCATAGCCTATGGCAAGGTCGTGCGCGTCGACGTTAACCGTCTGCGAGCCGTTGCCGGGGACAATTCCGCTGAAATAACCTTCCCCGGGATTGGTAAGCCAAAGTCCGTTGCTTTGGAAGGTTGCCGTCAGCGGGTTCATGTACATATTGTAGCCCTTGTCGGCAATGAGCAACCCCTGCCACCAGTCGTTGCTGGGTACGGGTTTGCCGCGAAGGCTGTCGTCAAGATACGCTATAAGCCTTGACGAGGGGAAGTCCACTATATTTGTAACGTATGAACCGTTTTCGGTTGCGATTACTTCCTCTTTAGGGAAAGCAAGCGTTATATCGTAGTTGATTTTGCCTTCGCCGCTTGACGCGGGATATTGCGAATGAACTACAATTCCCTCAAGCATATAGCGGTAAGTGTTCTTGCTCTGGTAGTCGATAACACGCAGATATCTTGTGTTTTGGTAAATGTATATGCTTTGTTTAGCCGTTGCACCGTGGGTCTGGCGGAATACCGTCGTCCACGTTTCGCCGTCCGTGCTTATCTGCAAGTCGTAATATTTACCCTTGCCGCCGTCGTCGCCCCGCCAGTATAAATCCGCACGTCCGACGCGCTTAACCTCGCCTAAATCGATAGTCTGGTAAACGTTGTCATTGTCGTTTTCCCAATAGGTGTTGTCGTCGCCGTCAAGCGTAAGCTCGGCGGAGTGCTCCGCCTTTTTTGAAGAACAGGTGACCGTTGCCGTCAGCTTATCCTGTTTATCTCCGTCCGCGTATATAAACGCAACTTCGCATATGCGGTAAGCCGAGGCTGTAAATCTGCGCGCGCTTAACTGTATTTTAATATACCGCGCGTTGATAGTTAAATCTTCTCTGTCGTCAAACCTGAACGTATCCGCGCTGTAAGGCAGATTGTAGGTTTTAACGGCTTTATAATTTCCGTCCGCGCCCGCATAGCTTACGCTATACGAAGCGGGGGTTAAATTGTCCTGAAATGCAATACGTAGTCTGTTTAACGCCTTTTCTTCGCCGAGGTCGTATATGAGCCATTCCTCCGTTTGCTGTGCCCAGTCGGGGGAATTTTCCTTTTCCGCCTGATACAGGTCGGGATATTCGCTTTCGGGAATAACCGTTCCCGTAGGGCCTAAAACTTCAACCTCGTATATGGAATATCCGTAATTGGTCGCGCGCTCGCTGCAGGCAATGCGCACGTAACGCGCCGAAAATTCACTGTCGAAAACAAAGTTGTCGATATAGTATCTGAAATTTCCGTCAGTCGTTGCCTCGAGAGAACCTTCCGTCCTTCCCTCTTTATGACCTGCGTTTTTCCATTCGCTGCCGTCGTCGGACACGAGTAGATCGAAGGTTTTCGCATAAGCCGCCTCCCAATATATGTTGATTACGTTTACTTTGAGTGCTGCGCCGAGGTCTATAGTGAGGTTGACGTTATCCACTCCGTGAGTGCTTTCCCAGCGGGTAGAAAGGTCGCCGTCCGCCGCGGAAGAAACGCTGTTCAGAGAATGTGACGCGTTAACTTCGCAACCGTTTGCAATATTGTAGTCGTCGCCGCTTTCAACCGTGTATACGGGAACGGGTTCGACAATGCCTATATCGGGGTTTTTTATTACTTTTATTTTTCTCTGCTTTTCCGCCTCGTTCCCTTCGCCGTCCGAAACGTAATACACAAGGGTGTATTCGCCGACGACCGAAGTGTTGAGTTTGCCTGAAACGCTTATAAGCGGAGTTAAATCTTTGCCGTTATCCGATACTGCTTTTACGCCCGATAACTGATTGAAATACGTGCCCTGCAATATCTCGGCATTGCCTGCGCCCGAGAACGTTATCCTGACAACCGGGTCGACGGGATCGACAGGGTCTACCGGGTCGACGGGGTCAACGGGGTCAACGGGGTCGACGGGGTCTACCGGGTCGACAGGGTCTACCGGGTCTACCGGGTCGACAGGGTCTACATGTTCAACAAGGTCGAACGGATCTACCTGCTGGTCGGCGTAGTCATGGTCGAGGGGGAGCATGGGAATGG
>JAIDSQ010000180.1 GCA_029061155.1 Clostridia bacterium | reverse complement strand
TCTTCAAGCTGCGCCTGAACTTCTTCAATTTTTGTGTTGGCCTCGTTTATCAGGTCTTCCGTTTCACAGCCGGCAAAGCCTGTAGCAAGTACCGCCGCCATAGCTAAGACGGCTAAAGTTTTAATGCCTTTCATTTTTTAACCTTCTTTGATTTATTTGCGTGGCTAATTATACGCTCCCGATTTGCACACGTCAAGCATTTTCACTTATAAAAATTCATTTTTTTGAATTTTTATAAGTATGCACACGTTTAGTGTTTATTTTGTAAACTCTTTACAAATTTTGATTGATATGATACTATATAAATATGGAAAGAAAAAAGATAAAAAGATTTTTAAACTTAATAGTTTTATCTTTTATTATCGTAAGCGTCGGCATTTGCGGCTGCAAGCCCGTGCCCTTGTCGGCAAGTCTTGACGAGCCTGAAATAAGGGAAGGGTTAACCTTGCCCGAATCTCCAGCGGCGGAGAAAATCCCGCCCGAAGTTTCCGCGCCCGAAGAACAAGCGCCTGCCGTTACCTTGCCCGAAATTTTGACGCCGCCGATAGCCTTGCCCGAAGAGGAAGTAAAGGCGCCTTTGATTTCTGCGCCCCAAACGGCAACTCCGCCTGCAAGTTCGCAGACGGCGGCCGGTACTGCAACCCAAGCCGAAGTCCCCGCCGAGTTCGAGTTTACGACCATAAACGAAACGGAGTGTTCCGTAACCTGTACCAATAATGACACGGCAACTTATGCCGAAATTCCCGAAAAGGCAATTATAGACGGAAAAGAGTACACCGTAACCGAAATTGCGCGCGGTGCGTTTCGTTACGAGCAAGAAGGGGGAGTTGTCGGCGGTTCCCGCTTGAAAACCGTAACCCTTAGCTCCACCGTTAAAAAAATAGACAACGGTGCTTTTCAGTTTTGTATGCAATTAACCGAAGTGCAGGGCTTGTCATATGTAGAAGAATTAGGCGTTGCTGCTTTTAGTTGTTGCAGCGGCTTAACATATGCGGATTTATCTTCGGCTTTAACTATAGGCGATCAGGCTTTTATCGACTGTGAAAATCTTGCAAGAGTTAGTTTATACAAGGTCACTTCAATCGGTTCAGGTGTATTTGGTAGTTGTCCGAAATTAAGTGAAATAGTTATTCCCCAAAGCGTTGAAACTATGGGGTATTATGTTTTCATCTACAGCAATACGCAGGTAAAAATTGCAAAGGGTACAAATACCGAAAAATGGGATAAGGATTGGAACGAACACAACGAAAATCAGAACGTTATAGAAGATTATGCGGTTCCCGCCGAGTACGAGTTTACTCCCGTAAACGATACGGAATGTAATGTTAGATGCAAAAACGTTTTAACTGCCGTAACCGCGGTAATTCCCGAAATGGCAATTATAGACGGTAAAGAGTACACCGTAACGGAAATAAGAAACAGCGGTTTCGCTTATAGTAAAAATCTTGAAAGAGTTTCTTTGCCTTCAAGTGTCGCAGTTATTGGTCCCGGAAGTTTTGGCTACTGTTCATCGCTTTATAAAGTGTCGTTCAGCGGAGTTAAAGAGATATCCAATAGAGCCTTTTGTAATTGCGAAAATTTGAGCGAAATAGATTTATCCTGCGTAGAAGTATTAGATGATTACTGCGTTTTTGAGTATTGCAAGTCTCTGACTTCCGTAAACATTTCTTCAGTTGTTAAGATAGGTGAGGGGGCTTTTCATGGCTGTGAAAATCTTGAAAGCGTTGAAATGTCTGTTGTTGAAGAAATAAGTGAAGGTGCTTTTAGTAGTTGCCCGAAATTACGCGATATTGTTATTCCCGAAAGCGTTGCGGTTATGGGAAGTAATGTTTTTACCTATGACAATACGCAGATAAAAGCCGTTGCACAAAGTAAACCCGAAGGGTGGGACTTAAATTGGAACGGCGATAAGGACAACCCTCGTATAAGAATTAACGCAAACCAAAACGTAATTTGGGGCTGGTTTGAAGGCAAAGCCGTGCTTGAATATACGCCCATAGAGGGTACGGAAAATTGTTCGGTTTCCTGCACAAACGTAACCTACAAATACGATGTAACCTACGCAGAAATTCCTCAAACCGCAATAATAGACGGAAAAGAGTACACCGTTACGGAAATAGCAGAAAGGGCATTTTATTCATTTAACAACTTGCAAACGGTAATTCTACCCGACAGTGTAACAAAAATAGGTAATTATGCGTTTGCTATGTGCAGACAGCTTAACACTATATCTCTTGCTAAAGTCAGAGCAATAGGCGAGAGGGCTTTCCTTTACTGTACAGAGTTGCCTGACGTCGATTTATCTCAAGTTGAGACGATAGGGGGAATAGCGTTTGCTCTGTGCAGAAGTCTTACATCCGTTAATCTTTCTTCGGCAACGGAAATAGGCGAATTAGCTTTTTTCGGTTGTCTACTTCTTGAGAACATAGAAATCCCCAAAGCGGCAAGCATAGGTGAGAGGACTTTTGCAAGCTGTTCTGCTCTTATGGAAATTGTAATTCCTATAACTGTTGAAAGTATGGGAGGACGTGTTTTTGACCGCTGTACCGCGCAGCTTTATGTAGTAGCCGAAGAAAAGCCCGAAGGCTGGGCGGACAACTGGAACGGCAGCGACACAAATATTATTTGGGGCTGGAAAGATCAGATAGGCAGGTTTGTTTATACTGTAATAAGCGATACGGAGTGCGCCGTAAGCCTTAAAAATAAAATTACCGCCGAAGAGGCGTATATCCCCGCAAAGGTGACTATAGAGGGCAAAGAGTACACCGTCACGCAGATTGCGGACGGCGGGTTTGCAAACAGCACACTTCTTAAGAAAGTCGTTTTGCCTAATACCATACAAAAAATAGGCGGCGGAGCTTTTGCAAATTGTCCTTGGCTTGAAGAAATCGTGATTCCCAAGTCTGTTGAGGTCGTCGGAAAAGGTATACTTTCAGGCAACGAAACAGCCGTCTATGCGCGCGGTTCATCTTCCGATGGATGGAGCGCGGACTGGAACGCGGGAAACCGCGGGGAAGTACAATTTAACAGTAAATATATTTTGCCCGTTGAGTTTCCTAAAATTTAATAGTAACATATTTAATCACCAAACCCGCCGGCAGAACACAGCGTTCTGCCGGCGGGTTATTTTAATTATGTGTCTTTTTCACCACGCCGCGCCCCCGCGCCCGCGGGGGAGGGGG
>JAIDSQ010000018.1 GCA_029061155.1 Clostridia bacterium | reverse complement strand
GTGTTAATTGTTATACCACGAGCCTTCTCTTCGGGAGCCTTATCGATCTCGTCGTATTTCATCTTTGCTGCCTGACCTTTACATGCCATAACCATAGTGATAGCTGCGGTCAGAGTGGTCTTACCGTGGTCAACGTGGCCGATTGTGCCAATGTTAACGTGGGGTTTACTGTTGTCGTACTTAGCCTTTGCCATTTTAATTTCTCCTATAAAATTTTTTTATAAAATGATAACTTTCTTCCCGAAGGAAGTCGCAGCTATCTATCATTACCTTTGCTGCTTTTTATGCGCTTATTTTCGCACTGTCAATATTATATATTAAATATTTCAAAAAGACAATTGTTTTTGCGCGCTTTTTTAAATTTTTTGATTTACCGCATTTCGAAAACGCGGAGAAACGAGCAGGTCAAGGCGCGCGAGGAAAACCCGAAGGAGTTTACATTGAAGTAAATGACTGAGGGTTCCCGCAGCGCAACGCCGAGATGCGACGCTTATACGCGTTTTA
Source organism: Clostridia bacterium (assembly GCA_029061155.1). Classification (GTDB taxonomy): domain Bacteria; phylum Bacillota; class Clostridia; order Christensenellales; family Borkfalkiaceae; genus Coproplasma. Next base: position 13,150 of record JAIDSQ010000018.1, on the reverse strand, counting down.
TTTCTTAGAACGTTCGCCTATAACCTTTTCTGCAACACTCTTGGGTACTTCCGCATAGTGGTCGAACTGCATTGTGAACTGACCTCTGCCCTGCGTTCTCGAACGAAGGTCGGTTGCGTAACCGAACATTTCGGAAAGAGGAACTTCTGCGTCGACTACCTTTGCGCCCGCTCTGTCGTCCGTGGAAATGATAGTTCCGCGGCGAGCGGTTACGTTACCCATGATATCGCCGAAATAGTCGTCGGGAGTGATGACTTCGACTTTCATGATAGGCTCCAAAAGTACGGGGTTGGCCTTTGCCATACCGTCTTTAAAGCCCATGGAACCTGCAATCTGGAACGCCATTTCGGAGGAGTCGACCTCGTGATAGCTGCCGTCGTAAACCTGAATCTTGAAGTCAACTACTTCGTAGCCCGCAAGGAAACCGTTCTTCGCAGCGCCCTGAATACCCTTGTCGATAGCGGGGATATATTCCTTGGGAATAGAACCGCCGACGGTGAGGTCTTCAAACGAGTAGCCCGAACCGGGTTCGCCGGGAATTAAGTGGAGCTTACAATGACCGTACTGACCTTTACCACCCGACTGACGCTTGTACATACCTTCGCAGTCAACCGCCTTCTTGATGGTTTCGCGGTATGCAACCTGAGGTGCGCCGACGTTTGCCTCTACCTTGAATTCACGGAGAAGTCTGTCGACGATAATGTCAAGGTGCAACTCGCCCATACCCGCGATAATGGTCTGACCCGTTTCCTGATCGGTATACGTCTTGAAAGTGGGGTCTTCTTCCGCGAGCTTTATTAAAGCCATAGTCATCTTTTCCTGACCCGCCTTCGTCTTGGGCTCGATTGAGAGCTGAATAACGGGATCGGAGAAAGTCATTTGTTCGAGTATTATAGGGTGTTTCTCGTCGCAAAGCGTGTCGCCGGTCGTCGTGTCTTTAAGACCTACGATTGCGCAGATATCACCCGAATAAACCTTGGGGATTTCGGTACGGGTGTTTGCGTGCATCTGAACAAGACGGCCTACCCTTTCCTTCTTACCCTTGGTTGAGTTGTAGCAGTACGAACCGGAGTCAAGCACGCCGGAGTATGCTCTGAAATATGCAAGTCTGCCTACGAAGGGGTCGGTTGCAATCTTGAAAGCAAGTCCTGCGAAGGGTTCTTCGTCGGAAGTCTTTCTCTCTTCCTCTGCGCCAGTATCGGGGTTAACGCCCTTGACTGACGCTACGTCTACGGGGGAGGGAAGGAAGTCTATAACCGCGTCCAAAAGCATCTGAACGCCCTTGTTCTTATATGACGAACCGCAGAGTACGGGGGTGCACTTCATTGCGATAGTTGCCTTTCTGAGACCCTTTCTGATTTCGTCGGGAGTAAGCTCCATGGTTTCGAGGAACTTTTCCATAAGTTCGTCGTCACCTTCGGCAGCCGCCTCCATGACAGCCATGTGCGCGTCCTCAGCCTCAGCCTGCAAATCTGCGGGGATTTCGGCTTTGTGGTACTGCTTGCCGTCTTCGGAATCGTAAATTTCCGCGTTCATTTCGATAAGGTCGACGATACCTTTGAAGGTGTCTTCCTTGCCGATGGGAAGTTCGATGGGGACGGGATTGGCATTAAGCCTGTCCTTCATCATCTTTACGGCGCGGGGGAAGTTAGCACCGTTAATATCCATTTTGTTGACGTAAGCGATACGGGGTACCTTGTACTTGTCCGCCTGACGCCAAACTGTTTCGGACTGAGGTTCAACGCCGCCCTTTGCGCAGAAGGTTGCAACAGCGCCGTCGAGTACGCGGAGCGAACGCTCAACTTCAACGGTGAAGTCAACGTGTCCCGGGGTATCGATGATGTTGATTCTGCATTCGTCCTTCTTGGTCTGACCGCTCCTTGTCCAGTGGCAGGTAGTAGCGGCGGACGTAATCGTTATACCTCTTTCCTGTTCCTGTACCATCCAGTCCATGGTAGCCGAACCGTCATGCGTTTCGCCTATCTTGTGGTTGATACCGGTGTAGTACAGAATACGTTCGGTAGTAGTTGTTTTGCCGGCGTCGATATGCGCCATTATGCCTATATTTCTTGTATGGGCTAAATCGTATTCTCTTGCCATATTATTTCCTCAAAATCAGAATCTGAAGTGAGCAAACGCCTTGTTTGCCTCTGCCATTCTGTGCGTGTCTTCCTTCTTCTTGACAGCGCCGCCTGCGTTGTTGTAAGCGTCCATAAGTTCTGCTGCGAGCTTATTTGCCATTTCTCTTTCACTTCTCTTACGGGTTGCGATTACAAGCCAGCGGATTGCAAGAGTCTGTCTTCTTTCGGGTCTGATTTCGATGGGAACCTGATAGTTCGCACCGCCGACACGCCTTGCTTTAACTTCCAATACGGGCATAAGATTGTTCATTGCCTGATTGAAAATTTCCATGGGGTCTTTTCCGAGTTTATCACTCATTATCTTGAAAGCATCGTAAACGATGTTTTGTGCTGTACCTCTTTTACCGTCGTACATAATCTGGTTGATAAGCTTTGTTACAACCTTGCTGCCGTACACGGGATCGGGTAACACGTCCCTTTTAGGAACGCCACCTCTTCTGGGCATAATTTTATTCTCCTTTTAATTTTTTTGTTTAAGGGTATCTTAATACCTTTAAATAAGCTATTGCTTGCTCTTATAGAGTAGCAAACCTTCTCCGCGGTTGCCCGCGAATACTGCCTACTTTTATCGGTAAGGGTAAATATATTCCGAACAAGTAGGGAAAATAAGTTTTGACTTTGTTGTCTGTTTTTAAAAAATGTGAAGAAGCGAGCAAGACGAGGAAAGCAAGAATTTTTTGAAGGAGTTTACACAGAAGTAAATGACTGAAAAAAATCCGAAACTTGACAATGTATTGCGACGCTTATGCGCATTTTTTACTTATTTAGGGCGCTTAGCGCCGTAGCGAGAACGAGCCTGCTTTCTCTTTGAAACGCCTGCCGTATCGAGCGCACCGCGGATAATGTGGTAACGAACGCCGGGCAGGTCCTTAACTCTTCCGCCTCTGATGAGTACGGACGAGTGCTCCTGTAAGTTGTGACCTTCGCCGGGAATGTAAACGGTACCTTCCTGCTTGTTGGTCAGTCTTACTCTCGCAATCTTTCTTATAGCCGAGTTAGGCTTTTTAGGCGTAGTCGTTGTAACCGAAAGGCACACGCCGCGCTTTTGGGGGCAGTTGTCCAAAATGGGCGACTTGCTCTTGAAAACCTGTTTCTCTCTGCCGTTTCTTATAAGCTGGTTGATTGTGGGCATATCTATCCTCCTTGTGTTACTCAACCGAATATCGGTCTGTGGAATATATCGCCTGCATCTGTATACCCTTAATACAGATTAGGAGAAAAGCAAAAACCTTTGCATTTAGCATAGTAAGCCATACTACACATAATGCAAAGGCAATTTTAACAAAGTTGAGAATGTTTGTCAAATAAATGAAAGGGGTTACACAAAATTTTTTGCGAACTTCCAATCACATTAACGGCACAAGCAAAACCACGTTTTTGCGCAGTGCGCCCCAATTTGCGCATACCTGCGCCTCAGCGAGGTGAATGCCCGCAATTATATTATTGTGTGCCCCTATATATTGCGGGCAGAGGGCGGGCAGCCCTAAAATCACGAAATTTTCGGACATCATCGAACGTCTGAAAATTTGTGAATTTAATTGAGCGTTACGTCTTTTAAACTCTCGTATTTTTCGGAGGCTATGCGGGTTAAAAGCTTTGTATCGAACGCGCCGGAGAAAGTCTCGTCGGAGATGGCTTTGGCAGTAAATATGGTTTCGACGGGGAATTTGAGGTTCTTTATTTCGGACAGAACGTGCCCGCTTTGCTTTGTTCCCATAAAGTCGCCGCCGCCGCGAAGGCGCAAATCCTCTTCGGCTATTTTAAAGCCGTCGGTACTGTTCTTTATAACGCTAAGCCTTTCGCGCGCCTCTTCAGTATCGATACCGGGGAGTAGGAAACAATAACTCTTTTTGTCGCCTCTTCCTACTCGCCCCCTCAGCTGGTGCAGCTGCGAAAGACCGAACCTTTCTGCGTTATATATAATCATGGTCGTAGCCTGCGGAACATCCACACCGACCTCTATTACCGTCGTGGAAACAAGACAGTCGTATTCGCCGCCCTTAAAGCCCGACATAATCTCGTTCTTTTGCTTGTCCTTCATTTTGCCGTGCATAAGCGCAATGCGCACTTGGGGCATTTTGCCTTGAAGCTCTTCGTAAAGCTCGGTAACGGACATTACCGTTCCTTCGTCGTCGCCCTCAATCTTGGGGCAGACGAAGTAAGTCTTGTTGCCGAGCTTTGCCTGTTCGGCAACGTATTTGTACATATCGCCGTACTTGCGTTCGGGGATTACCGAGGTGGAAATTTCCTGTCTTGCCGAGGGTTTATCTTTAATCGAAGTGATATCCAAGTCGCCGTAGAAAATCAGGGAAAGCGTTCTCGGAATGGGGGTTGCGGACATAATGAGAACGTCGCAGCCGTCGCCCTTATCAGTAAGCGAGGCGCGCTGCGCTACGCCGAAACGGTGCTGTTCGTCGCAGACGACGAACACAAGATTTTTAAATACAACGTCGGACTGAATTACGGCGTGCGTTCCGCAAACAATATTGACCGCGCCCGACACAAGTCCTTTTTTTATTTCGCGCTTTTCGGCTGCGGGCGTGGAGCCTGTCAAAGTGCAGACGTTGTATTCGGGAAAATACTTTTCGATAAGCGCGGCGTTTTGCCTTGCAAGCACTTCGGTAGGGGCAATCATTGCCGCCTGATAGCCCGACTTTACCGCCATAAAAATTCCCGCAAGCGCGACGGCGGTTTTACCGCTTCCGACGTCGCCCTGCAAAAGCCTGTTCATCTTGTGCGGGGAGTGCACATTTTCATAAATGTCGTTGACGGCGTTCTTCTGGCCTTCCGTAAACTCAAAGGGGAAACGGGAAACAAACTCCTTCACCTGTGCGCTTGTGACGGAATACGCGTTCAGACGCGCGTCGTCACGCCCGCCCTTTATTACTTTGAAAGCCGAGATTAAGAGAAAATATTCTTCGAGCGCGATACGCTCCGACCCTTCTTTAATATCTTTTTGGATTTGGGGGCTGTGAACTTTATTGTACGCCTCTTTCAAGGGCATAAGCGAATATTTTTTTATGAGCTGAGGGGGGATATAACTTTGCGGTATGGTTTTTGCAAGCGCCTGCTGTACCGCCTTGCGCACTACGCCCTGCGTTAGCGTTCCCGCAAGTGAATATACGGGGATTAACCCCTTTAAGTATTTGTTCCTGTCCGCCTCTTCAAACGAAGGATTGACCATTGAACAGCCAAGCCCGTACTTGTTCTGTACCCTGCCATAGAAGAGGTATTCGCCGGATTTTAATTTAGTTGCGACGTACATCTGGTTGAACCATATTGCACTGAACAAATACCCGCCCTGCTGACATAAAGCCTTTACGTAGGGACGGCGGGAATAGCGGTTTACTTCAACGTTTAAAACTTCGCAAGCCGTCAGAATAACATCGTTGTGATACGCGTCCTTTAAAAGCGACACCTTAGTCATATCAAGGTAATCGCGCGGGAAGTGACGGCACAGTTCTTCGACCGTGTATATATTAAGTTTATTAAATTCCTTTTCGCGCTTTTCGGAAACGAATTTCAATGACGAAAGTTGCATAGGCTTTAATAAATTTTTAGGGAAGACAAGGTTGTCTTCCCTTTACACTATTATAAAAAGTACATTTAAACTTTGGAGATACGAGCAAGACAAAGAGGGTGCGTAAACGACGACGGGAGCGTACACAGACGTACGTGACCGAGGAGTGCGCAAACCCGACACAGTATTCGAAGTATATACGAAGTTTACTCTAACGACACCATGTAATAGTAAACGGGCTGACCACCATAATGGACGTCCACATCACAGTCGGGATAGGTTTCCGTTACCTTTTCGACAAGCGCGTTTGCGTCTTCTTCGCTGACGCCTTCGCCGTAGTAAAGGGTTATCATTTCGTGTTCGTCACGCTTAAGCGACTTGATGAGCGCAAGAGTACATTCCTCTATGTTGCTGCCCTTGGCAAGAATACGCTTGTTGTCAAGACCGATTATGTCACCCGACTTAAGCTTGAAACCGTTCATCGTTGTGTTTCTTACGGCGTGCGTTACCATACCTGCCGAAACGTAGTCGATTGCGTGCGTCATATTCGTCTTGTTTTCGGGAACTGACGCCTCGGGGTTGAACGCGAGCGCCGCGGAGAAGCCCTGCGGAACGTTCTTGGTGGGGATAACGTGTATGGTGCGCTTTGATACAAGCGCCTTAGCCTGCTCGGCCGCAAGTATTACGTTAGAGTTGTTGGGGAATACAAACACGTTGGACGCGTTAATTTTCTGAACGGCGTCGGCAATGTCCTGCGCGGAAGGGTTCATGGTCTGTCCGCCTTCAATTACCCTGTCGCACATTAAATCTTTGAAAATCTCTTCAAGACCGCTACCCGCGCAAATCGCAAGCATACCCATTTCCTTTTTCTCAGCCTCGAGCTTGGCTTTAAGGGCGCGGTTCTCCTCGAGCATATTTTCTATTTTAAGTCTGTCGAGTTCGCCAAGCTCCAAAGCATAAGTGAGCGCGATACCCGGAGTGTTGGTATGAACGTGGACTTTTACAAGCTCCAGGTCGCCTATACAGATAACCGAGTCGCCTATCGACATAAGCTTTTCCTTTAGCTTATCTATATCGGCAAGGGTTGTCATCTGCTTTAAATGTATAATGAAAAATTCGGTGCAGTAAGCAAATTCGATATCGCCCAAATCGAGATTGACGATGTCGGAATTGTCGCCGAAGAGATCTTCGTCACTCTTCTTTCCGTCGGTTGCCTCGGTGGGGATAGTGTCGGTGCCAATATCTTCGCCCGTGATTGCCGCGAGGAATCCGCGCATTATGGTCATAAGTCCGACGCCGCCCGAGTCGACTACGCCCGCCTTTTTAAGTACGGGTAATAGTTCGGGAGTCTTGGCAAGAGCCTCGTCGCCCACCTCGATAAGCGCGTTTAAAAAGTCGACGAAGTCCTTGTTCTTTGTCGCAAGCTTGGGGGCGGATTCGCTCATAAGTCTTACGACTGTTAAAATCGTACCTTCCTTGGGGATAGATACTGCGCTGTATGCAACCTTTGTGCCCGCCTCTAAAGCTTTGGCAAAAGTTTTTGTATCGAAAGTATCTTTAGTGTCTTTGAGTACCGAGCAAATGCCGCGGAAAATCTGTGAAGAGATAACGCCCGAGTTGCCGCGCGCGCCCCTTAAAGCGCCCTTGGAAACTGCGTCACAAATTTCCTGAAAGCGGTTTGACGAGCAGGCGTTCATTTCCTTAACCGCCGACTGGAGCGTCAAAGACATATTAGTACCCGTGTCGCCGTCGGGAACGGGGAACACGTTGAGGGCGTCTACCTTTGCCCTGTTTATTTCCAACATTCTGGCACCACTTGCAACCATTTTGCGGAACTCGGTGCTGTTTATGGTTTTCTGCATATTAATTCCTTTTTATCTGTAAAATCGAAAAGAGTCTTAACGGGAAAAGCCGTACCTATTATAATATAAGTACAGCTTTATAATTTTACTCCGATAATGTTAACGTTCACGGTGTCAACTATCATGCCCGTGAATTTTTCAACTCTGTATTTAACGCTTTCTTTGAGCGACTCGGCAACGGCGTTTATGGATACGCCGTACTTGATAATGACGAAAACGTCAATAAAAATTCTGTCTCCGGAAGTTACGACCTTTATGCCGCGGCTGCCCGACTGCTTTTTTAAAAGTTCGGAAAGTGTGTCTGTAAAACGGCGCGAAACCGTGTCAACGATTCCGTAACATTCGAGCGCAGCATTTTTAGCCACCTTTGCGATGGCTGAATCGGAGATTGAAATTTTACCATATACGTTACTTGTATTTACCGCCATATTTCTACCGTCCGTGCAGCTGTTGCCTTTCAACAGCTTTCCTATTTTATTTTATAACATTAATCGTGTTTTTGCAAGAAGTTTTTACGTTTACCATAAATTATTTTGCAAAAAACAAAAAAAATTAAAACTTATCCACCGTTTTTGATTGATTTTTTATTGTCAGCGTGTTATATTTAATGAGCTGTTTATCGTAAACGGCTGTTTTCCCAAACCCACGGAGGTGTAATTAATATGTCAAGAGTATGTAGCGTATGCGGAAAAGGACAGACGACAGGCAACAACGTAAGCCATTCAAAGAGAAGAACGAGAAGAACGTTTAAAGCAAACGTTCAGAAAGTTTCGTACGTTTCCGAAGGCAAAGTAGTCAATGATTACGTTTGCACAAGATGTCTTAAATCCGTTGAAAGAGCTTAAATTAATTTAAAGGCAAACGGCGCACCGCTTGAGCGGTGCGCCGTTATTCTTTGTATTCAGATTATTCGGCAAAATGCACGGTAGCGACAAACAATGCGTCGTTATTGTATTCCGAGCCGTTATAGGTTACGGGTTTATTGTCTATTTTGGTTTTAAGTGTTTCCCACTGTTCGGCAGTTCCGCCGTAATAGATGTCGGTCAGTACCGTCTTGTCCTCTTCATTCTTGTTTGTGTGGAATGCGTGTCCGCAAATGAACTCGCCCGCATCGTTGTACCTTGCCCCCTCTATCTTAGTAAGAGTTGCGGGCAGGGTTATTTTTTTAAGCGAAGTGCAGTAGCCAAACACTCCCGCATTTATTTCCGTTACGCCGCTGCCTACCACCGCGCTTTCAAGCTGAATACAGCTGTGGAAAGCCGCGTAGCCTATTGCGGGAATTGTATCTTCGCCGCTTACAGTGTTTTTTACACTGTCGGGGATCACTAACTCTTTAAGCGCCGTATATGCGAATGCGCGCGCGCCTATCATAGTCAAAGTCTGCGGGAAAGTTACGTCTTCAAGCACGGTGCAGTTTTCAAACGCGCTTGCAAGTATTTTTTGGACTGCTGGCATCTGGACGCTTTCAAGCTCCTCGCACTCATAAAAAGCCATATAGCCTATAGTTTTTAAGCTTTGGGGCAGGGAAATTTCTTTAATCTTCGGGCAGTAACCGAACGCACCCTGGCCTAATTCCTCTAACTGCGAACCTTCCTCGAACTCGACTGTTTTAAGATAATTGTTGAAGGCAAAAGCCGCCGTGTTTATTTTTGTCACCGTGGCGGGAATTGTAAATTTTGTAACTAATGTGGAGACAAAACCTTCCGCCTCTATTTCCTTTACAGGAAAGCGCTCTTCCCCCTCGCCGTAATACGCGCTTATTGCCACTTCGCCCGAAAGGTATGTGGAAACGCCCGAACAGCTTGCAGAATAATATTTGTCGCCGTTTTCGTCCGTCTTTAACGTGTAGCCCGTCTGCGCCGAACAGCCCGACATAAAGGGAACGCACAGCGTGCCCACGCATAACGATAAAATTAATGCCGTCAATTTTCTTTTCATAATATAAAAATTATATCATAACGGCACTATATTGTCAACGGCAAACTTCATTAAATACGCGCTCAAAGTTTTTATAACGCAATTTTTCACACACCCGACATCCGAGCGTCTTATTAAGTCTTTCCAAAAGAACGGGCACTTTAGTGCAGTCCTCCAGATCAGGCGGCGCGGGTATTCCGTCAAAGTCGCTGCCGAGGGCGATAATATCTTCCCCGCCGACTTTAATGAGATGTTTAATATGCATCTCAATTAGATCGAAGGTTTTCCCCTCGCCCAAAAACTTTTTATGGAAGTTAACTCCGACCACTCCTCCGCAATCGGCAATTTTTTTTATGAGGGGATTGGTAAGATTGCGCGGAACGTTGCAAACCTCCGCGCAGTCCGAATGGCTCGCAACGGCGGGAATTTTTCTGCCCGTCAATATTTCTTCCGCCCCGCCGTCGGACAGGTGGGATATGTCTATTATTATTTTGTTTTTGTCCAAAAACTCTACCGCCGCTTTTCCGAGAGGTTTAAGTCCGCGCTTTTCGCGCCCGCTTGAAGTCACGTTGGGATAAGCCAATTCGTTTTCGCTGTTCCACACAAGCGACGCCATTTTAACGCCCGCCCTTTTAAGCTTTGAAATATAAGACAAATCGCCGCCTATAAAGCCCAGGTTTTCGATGGTCAGAATAACGCCGAAATCTCCTTTCAATTGCGGGCTTTTTGTTATTTTTTTTACTTGCAGGCTTTTATAGAACGAAAGGTACTTTTCAAAATTAAGCGCGGCTCCTTCCCCCTCGGTAAAGACCGCAAGGCACTGAGCCGCACAACCGCTTTTATTAAGTTTATTAAAGCTTGCCTGCAACGGACAGTCGAGCGGGGAATATCCCCCGTCGAAAGCCGCAGTCAAAGTATCCGAGTGTAAGTCTATGTACTTCATTTACGGCAGATTTTCCTGAGTATAAACCGCACGCATTTAGGCGGTTTAACGCATATAATGGTCATACTTCTCCCCCGTTGATTATTACAAGGGCAACACCTTCAACCTTTAAATAGGCGGTTTGGCTTTGGCAGATGTTTGAAATTCCCCTGCACTCGCCGTAGCCTATGTTATCGGGATAAGAATATTTCAGCCCTGCACTCTCTATTATATGCAGGGGCGCGCCGAAAGGTAACACCGATAAAGTTTTATCTTTGAATTGACCGAGGGATATAACGCCGCTACCTGCGAAAATTTTACTTTTCTCGGTTATCATCGTACACTTTACGCCCGCTTTATGCGCGCAGTAAATCAAGTGGAGATTGCCCAGAAAATGGTCTTCGCGCCCGCCGTCGCCACCATAGATTTCGATTTCGTCCGCGCCCGCGGCTATAAGCTTTTTTAAGGCGATTTCACCGTCGGTATAGTCCTTTTCGGAGGGATATATTTCCTCGGGCGGGGGATAGGGAGTTTCTTTCAGGCTGTCAAAGTCGCCTATATTTTTATCGATTATAACTTTGTGCTTAGCCCACGAATATGCACCGTCACAGCAATATACTACTGCGCCTTCCGCATTTATTTGTCCGCCGTAGGGCTGTCCGTTCAAAAGAAGTATTCCACGCATATTATTGCCTTAACTTTGATATAGTCGCCGCCCAATTGTCCGAATTTAAAACGCTTGTTCCCGCAACGAGCACGTTTGCGCCCGCCTTGCGGATTTGCGCGCTGTTTTCGGGGCAAACGCCGCCGTCAACCTCAATATCCATATCGCCTTTGCCGATAGATAAAGCATATTCCCGCGCCTTTTTGATTTTGTCCAGAACTTCGGGTATGAATTTCTGTCCGCCGTAGCCGGGGAATACAGTCATTAAAAGCACCATATCCGCAAGCCCGAACACGGGGAAAATATTTTCCACAGGCACGTCGGGGTTGACCGCAACGCCGCACTTAACGCCGTAGGACTTTATGAGTTCAAGCGTATCTTTTAAATAGCTTTCGGAAATCTTTGCGCATGCCCCATAGTGCACGGTTATGATATCCGCGCCCGCGTCCGCAAAGAATTTTATCTGCGTTTGGGGATGCTCAATCATAAGGTGAACATCGAAGGGGAGCTTGGATAAGGGGCGCAAATTTTTTACCATCTGACCGCCGTAAGTTATAGGCCCAACAAAGCTGCCGTCCATTACGTCAAAGTGTATCATATCCGTCCCGCAGGTTTCGAGCTTTTTCAACGTTTCGCCCATAGTTGAAAAGTCGGCGGAAAGAGTGGATACCGAAATTTTTGTGTTCATAATTTACTCCCGATTTTCATTGTCTAAGTAATTAGCTCTTAGTTGTCCGCAGGCGCCGCCTATGTCCGCGCCTGCACTTCTTCTGACCGTTGCGGACAGACCGCCTTTTTCAAGCAAGCCCAAAAAGACGTACGCCTGCTTGTCGGTGGTAGACTTCAAGGTGCGTTCCTTTACCTCGTTGAGCCTTATGAGGTTCACGTGGCAAGGCTTGCCCTTTAAAAGTTTTATAAGCTCTTCGGCGTGCTGTTTATCGCAGTTTTCACCCTCTATCAGTGAATACTCGAAGATATATCTTCTGCCCGTCTTTTCAAAATAGTAGGCGCACGCTTTTAAAATTTCGTCAATGGAATATTTCTTTGCAATCGGCATTGTGCGGGCGCGCCCTTCGTCCGTGGTCTGGTGCAGTGAAATTGTCAAATTGACGGGCAAACCCTCGTCAGCAAGGGCGTATATTTTGGGAACTATTCCGCACGTTGAAAGGGATATATTTCGGGGCGAGATATTAATTCCCCCTTCCGCCGAAACGTTTTTCAGAAAACTTACGGTGTTGTTGTAGTTGTCGAGCGGTTCTCCGCTGCCCATTAAAACAACGTTGGTGACGCCGCGCGCCCCTTCCTTGTGAAGGGCGTTTACCACAAGCACCTGACTTAAAATTTCGCCCGAGGTGAGATTTCTTACTAATCCGCTGAGCGTGCTTGCGCAGAACTTACAGCCCATACGGCAGCCCACCTGCGTGGAAACGCACTGGGTGTTGCCGTACTTGTACTTCATCAAAACGCCTTCAATGATATTGCCGTCGGCAAGCCCGAACAGGTATTTTTCGGTACCGTCGGAAGAGGTCAGCGTTTTAATGATTTTAACAGGCTCATCCTCGTATTCCTTTAAAAGGTTTTCGCGAAGTAGCGGCGAAACGTTTATCTGCGAGATTTTTTTGCCGCGCATTAAACCTTCGTACAGCTGTTTTGCGCGGAACTTCTTTTCGCCGAGGGAAAGTATTAAGTTTTCAAGTTCAAAGTAGTTTAAATCCTGTAAAATCTTTTTCATTTAATAAAGTCAAATAGCGCGTTAAATATTTCTGTCATTGACGCCGCTGAGGGCATATGTCCCGAATTATTTACCACTTTTACTGTTACATTTTCATTGTTAGCGTCTATTACCGCCTTCGCTACCGTATTTGTTGAAGTAACTATATCCGTATCTCCCTGCAATATAAGGTAAGGAATTTTTACATCCGAAAGGCTTTTCGCCAAATCTATATTCAAAAGCTCCCTCCACAAAGTTTGGTTGAAACGGTAACCGTTTTTCATAACCGCCATAAAATCTTTAAACGAATAGTCTGGGCTGGCTAAAAGCCCCTTGACGATTTTTCCGATTGATATAGGTTTTGCGTTTTTGTTAAAATAGGCGTTTGTATATTTACTTAAAAGCTTGTAAAG
>JAIDSQ010000179.1 GCA_029061155.1 Clostridia bacterium | reverse complement strand
GGGCTCGGTTACGTACTTCATTATACGCGCCCTCGAAAATTCCGCACGCGCCTCGTCTTGCTTGTATCTCTGCATTTTTAAGCGTTAATTAATTAATTTTGTAAAAAAAAGGAAAAACGTAATTTTTTTCGTAATAAATAAAAGTAATGGAAAATTTTAAAACCATCAGAGAAAAGACATATGCAATAGAGCGCGCGTTCCTTTCACCGTTTGCAACCAGGTCCGAAAACACCAAGGGCAGATTGCGTGAAGAGGAGCCTTGCGCTATGCGCACCGACTTTCAGCGCGACAGGGACAGAATAATATACTGTAAAGCGTTCAGAAGACTTAAAAACAAAACGCAGGTATTTTTCTCACCCGAAGGCGACCACTACATAACGCGCCTTACCCACACGCTTGACGTTGCGCAGATTTCGCGCAGTATTGCCCGTACTCTTTGTTTAAACGAGGACTTGGCCGAGGCAATCGCGCTCGGCCACGACTTGGGTCACACGCCCTTCGGACACAGCGGTGAAAGGATATTGAATAATCTTTGCCCTCAGGGTTTTGAACACAACGTTCAGTCTCTAAGAGTAGTCGACGTTCTTGAAAAGGACGGTAAAGGTCTTAACCTTACGTTCGAGGTAAGGGACGGCATAGTAAACCATAAAAAGAGCGGTCACCCCGCTACGCTTGAAGGCAAGTGCGTTTCCTATGCGGACAGAATTGCATATATAAACCACGACTTGAACGACGCAATCCGCGCAGGCATATTAAAGCTTAGCGACGTTCCCGCAGATATTTTCAAAGTTTTGTGTTCTTGTTCGACAGAGCGTATTAATACAGCAATCACTTCTATATATAAAAATTCGGCGGGTAAAAACGACGTAAAAATGGACGAACAAGTCGAAAAGGCAAGCGAAGATCTGCGCGCATTTATGTTCGACAGAGTCTATCTTTCCAAAACGGCAAAGAGCGAAGAAACCAAAGCGGAGCGTATGCTTTACGAAATGTATTCGTACTTTATGTCCGCCCCCGAAGATTTACCCCAAACCTACATTTCACTGCTCGACAACTTCTCGCGCGAGCAAGTTGTCTGCGACTACTTATCGTCAATGACGGACAGGTACGCAATATATATGTTCAACAAAATATTTGTACCCAAGGGGTGGACCTTCATCGATGAGAAATAAAAATGCGCATCTGCGTCGCATCTCATCGTCGCACTGTGGCAACCCTCAGTCATTTACCTTTAAGTAAACTCCTTCGGGTTTTCCTCGCGCTCCTTGACCTGCTCGCATCTACACATTTTTGGCTCCACACTATATTAATTTATGGCTACTGCACTGCAAGAGTTTTTAATAACTTTAAAAGAAAAACTTAATATTGTAGACGTTGCCTCAGGTTACATAACTTTAGAGCGGCGCGGCGGTAGCTATTGGGCGTGCTGTCCCTTTCACCATGAAAAAACTCCGTCCTTTTCCATAAACGAGGCGGACCAGTTTTACCACTGTTTCGGCTGCGGCGAGTCGGGCGACATAATAAAGTTTGTCCGCGAAATGGAAAACGTTGAATTTATGGACGCCGTAAAACTGCTTGCCGAGCGTGCGGGACTTGAAGTTCCGCAGACAGGCTTTGACAGTCAGAAAACGGTAGAGCTTAAACGCATGCGCGACACTCTTTTAAAAATAATGAACGACTGCGCGCACTTCTACTTAAACAATTTGAAGTCGGGCAAGGCGGACGAGCATATTGCATACATATTAAAGCGCAATATTCCCTCAAATATAGTGCGCACGTTCGGGCTTGGCGCAAGCCTTAACTTCTACGATTTACCTAAATTCCTTTTATCCAAGGGCTATTCGCGTCAGGACATCATAGACAGCGGAACGGTAAACGAGGCAAACGGCAGACTTTCCGACGCGCAGGGCGGAAGACTTATATTTCCCGTCATAAACAATATGGGCGAAGTAATTGCCTTCGGCGGAAGGGTACTGCAAAAGACCGACTTTGCCAAATACAAAAACACAAAAGAAACTTTAATTTTCAATAAAAGCAAAACGCTATACAATATCAACCTTTTAAAAAAGCTTAAAAAGACGCAAACTATAAAAGAAGTGATTATGGTCGAAGGTTATATGGATACCATTTCACTCTATCAGGCGGGCTTTAAAAACGTCGTGGCAAGTATGGGCACGTCGCTTACGCAGGAACAGGCAAGGCTTATAAAGCGCTATACAAACAACGTACTTATAAGTTACGACGGCGACGGCGCGGGACAAAAAGCAAATTTGCGCGGACTTGATATTTTAAAAAATGAGGGACTGAACGTAAAAGTTGTTCCCCTTCCCGAGGGGCTTGACCCCGACGACGTAATAAAAAAATTAGGCAACGAGGGCTATCAGAAGTGTCTTGATAACGCAATGCCGTTAATAGATTACAAGCTTTCCGTACTTGAACGCGGTTTTGATTTAAAGGACACCGAATCAAAACGCAGATACCTTTCAGAGGCTGTAAAGCTAATCCGCACAGCCGATAGCGCGGTGGAGCAGGAAGACCTTTTAAAAAGCTTAAGCGCAAAAACGGGCATCTCGTATGAGGCGTTAATGCTGGACTAAAAATCCGATTAGCGGGCGCGCCGGCGGGGTAGGATAGCGCGGGCAGGGGGGGGCAGCGGGGGGG
>JAIDSQ010000178.1 GCA_029061155.1 Clostridia bacterium | reverse complement strand
GTCTATAATTCCGCTTGCAACCATATCGGTGTACTCGTTTTTAAGAGCGTTGAAACCGTAATTCTTTTTCTTTGAAGTTAAAATATTGTTGACTACTACTGAACCGTCAAAACCTGCATTTTTAGCAATCTGGCGTACAGGCTCTTCGATAGCTTTCATAACTATGCAAGCACCTGTCTTTTCGTCACCTTCGAGAGTTTCGATTAAGTTTTTAAGTTCGGGAATAGTGGAAAGAAGGGCAACGCCGCCTCCGGGAACAATACCTTCTTCGACTGCCGCGCGCGTAGCCGCCAACGCGTCTTCGATGCGGAGTTTCTTTTCTTTCATTTCAACTTCGGTAGCCGCGCCGACGTTAATTACGGCAACGCCGCCCGCAAGTTTAGCAAGTCTTTCCTGCAATTTTTCTCTGTCGTAATCGGAGGTCGTTTCTGCAATCTGCGCTTTAATGGAAGAAACGCGCGCCTTGATTGCCTTTGCGTCGCCGGAACCGTTAATAATTGTTGTGTTGTCTTTATCGACTTTAACCTGTGACGCTCTGCCGAGCATATCCATAGTAACATCTTTAAATTCGTAGCCCAAATCACTCGATACTACCGTGCCGCCGGTGAGAATGGCGATATCTTCAAGCATAGCTTTTCTTCTGTCGCCGAAACCGGGAGCTTTTACTGCAACACAGTTTAAAACGCCTTTAAGTTTGTTAACAATTAATGCTGCAAGCGCGTCACCTTCAACGTCTTCTGCAATTATAAGAAGTCTTGCGCCCTGCTGAGCAATGGGTTCAATAACGGGTAAAATTTCCTGAAGTGAAGAAATCTTTTTATCGGTAATGAGAATGTAGGGGTTATCGAGAACGGCCTCCATCTTATCTGTATTAGTTACCATATAAGCAGACGCATAGCCTCTGTCAAACTGCATACCTTCAACGGTGGTAAGTTCGGTTGCCATTGTCTTGCCTTCTTCAACGGTAATAACGCCGTCTTTGCCTACAATCTCCATTGCGTTGGCAATAAGTTCGCCTATCTTTTCGTCGCCCGCAGAAATTGATGCAACCTGAGAAATTCCAAGTTTGTTTTCAACAGGTTTGGATATAGCCTGAATTTTTGCTACAGCCGTGTCAACTGCAGTTGCGATGCCTTTTTTAAGAATAATGGGGTTAGCACCGGCGGCAAGGTTTTTAAGTCCTTCTTTAACAATTGCCTGTGCAAGCACAACAGCTGTAGTGGTGCCGTCGCCTGCAACGTCGTTGGTTTTTGTGGAAACTTCCTTAACAAGCTGTGCGCCCATATTTTCAAACGGATCTTCAAGCTCGATTTCCTTTGCAATCGTAACGCCGTCATTAGTAATGAGGGGGGCACCGAATTTTTTATCAAGTACAACGTTTCTGCCTTTAGGTCCAAGTGTGATTTTTACCGTATCGGCAACAATGTTCACGCCGGCTTCAAGTTTTTTCCTTGCCTCGTCGCCATATTTAATCTGTTTAGCCATAATAATCTCCTTATATGCTTATTCGACAATTGCCAGAATATCGCTCTGACGGATTATCGTATATTCCTTTTCATCAACTTTAACTTCGGTTCCGCTGTATTTTGCAAGCAAAACTTTATCGCCTACTTTAACCTGCATTTTAATCTCCTTACCGTCAACAGTGCCTCCGGGGCCTACGGCAACAACAACGCAAGTAGCGGGCTTTTCCTGAGCGGCGGAAGTGAGATATAAACCGCTTTTAGTCTTTTCTTCAGCTTTAAGTCCTTCGACGACAACTTTGTCGAATAAAGGTTTGATTTTCATAAAAATTCCTCCGAAAAAATAGTTACTTTTTTGTACAGCTATTTTATAAACTAATCAAAATTAAATAAAACAAAATTATGTAAAAAATTGCTTTTTAAGAAAGATTATGTTAAACTATATTTAATAAGGAAAAGGTACTTAACAAATGGATAAGTGGGATAAAAGGTTTATGGAAATGACTGCCCAGATAAGTGAGTGGTCAAGCTGTTATCAGGCTAACAGGCACGTTGGTGCTATCATTGTCAAAAATAAGCGGGTTATAGCTACAGGTTATAACGGTGCGCCGCAGGGAATAAAGAGTTGTGCCGACAAAAAAGAGTGCTTGAGAAAAACCATGAACGTTGAAAGCGGAACAAGACACGAGTTGTGTTATGGTGTTCACGCTGAGCAGAATGCTATAATTCAGGCCGCAAGAGTCGGGTGCAGTGTGGAGGGATGCACGCTATACTGTACGCATCAACCCTGTGTCATATGCGCTAAAATAATAATCAATTCGGGTATACAGCGCGTCGTTTACAGAGAGGGATATCCCGACGATTTTTCACTCCAACTTTTTAAAGAGGCAGGAGTTAAGTTGGAAAAATATATCGAAGAATAAAAAATATATATGATAGAGGAGAAAATTATGAACAACCCCGTTGTCACAATTGAAATGCAAAACGGCAAAACTATTAAGGCTGAGCTTTATCCTGATAAAGCCCCCAACACGGTTAACAATTTTATAAGCCTTGTTAGGAGCGGCTTTTATGACGAGCTTACTTTTCACAGAATAATAAAAGGTTTTGTTATTCAGGGCGGCGATCCTGCCGGAATGGGATACGGTGGTCCCGGTTACTGTATAAAGGGCGAGTTTGACAAAAACGGTTTTACCAGCAACAATGTAAAACATGTTCGCGGAGTACTGTCTATGGCGCGCAGTGATTCGTTTAACAGCGCTGGGTCACAGTTTTTTATAATGCACGAAGATTCTGCGTACCTTGACGGTCAATATGCTGCGTTTGGTAAAGTTATAGAGGGCATGAAAGTGGTGGACGAAATCGCCTCTGTAATTACGGATAGAAGGGGATATCCCAATACTCCGCAGGTTATGAAAAAAGTTACAGTTGAAACATACGGAGTAGACTACCCTCAACCTGAAAAGTGTTAAAACACGGAGAAATTTATGATTGACAATAGTGTTTATCAAAATCCATTAATTACAAGATACGCAAGTAAGGCAATGTCGGAAAACTTTTCCGACAAGAAGAGGTTTACGCTTTGGCGTAAGCTTTGGATTGCGCTTGCCGAATCAGAAATGGAACTCGGTCTGAATATTTCGAAATCACAGATTGATGAGATGAAAAAGTATGCCGAGGATATTAATTTCGAGCTTGCCGAAAAATTTGAACGTGAAGTGCGTCATGACGTTATGGCACACGTTAAAGCGTTCGGGACACAGGCAAGTTCGGCTATGCCAATCATTCATTTAGGAGCGACAAGCTGTTTTGTTGATTGTAATTCCGAGCTTATCATAATTGATGACGCGCTTGAAATTATTAAGCAAAAGCTTGTCAACGTTATGGATAAGCTCCGTGCGTTTGCTTTAAAGTATAAAGATTTGCCTACGCTTGGCTTTACACATCTTCAGCCTGCACAGCTCACCACGGTCGGTAAGCGCGCTACACTTTGGCTGCAAGATTTAACTATAGACTACAATAACCTTACTAATTTGCAATTTTCGTTTAAACTTCGCGGTGTTAAGGGAACAACCGGCACGCAGGCAAGCTTTATGGAGCTTTTTGAAGGTGACGAGAACAAGGTTAAAGAACTTGAAAAGCGTGTAGTCTCAAAACTTGGATATGATAAAGTTTACGGCGTAACAGGTCAGACCTATCCAAGGAAATTTGATTATAACGTGTTGTGCGTACTTTCGCAAATTGCGCAAAGTGCTTATAAATTTTCCAATGACATAAGAATCTTGCAGAATATGAAGGAAATCGAAGAACCGTTTGAAAAGTCTCAGATAGGCTCTTCAGCTATGGCATATAAACGCAATCCAATGCGCAGTGAAAGAATTGGTTCGCTTGCGCGCTTTGTTATATCACTTCCAGTTAATAGCGCGGTTACTGCCGGTACGCAGTGGTTTGAAAGAACGCTTGACGACTCGGCAAACAGGCGTATTGTAAATGCTCAGGCTTTTCTTGCACTTGACGGTATTCTGAATATTTATATGAATGTTTGTGAAAACCTTGTTGTATACGATAAAGTAATAGAAAAGCATATTAATGCCGAATTGCCTTTTATGGCTACTGAAAATATAATGATGGAGTGCGTAAAAGTCGGTGGTAACAGACAGGAACTGCACGAAAAGATAAGGGTGCTTTCAATGGAGGCAGGCAGAAACGTCAAAGAACTCGGCAAAGAAAACAATCTTATTGATTTAATCAAAGCCGACGATACTTTTG
>JAIDSQ010000177.1 GCA_029061155.1 Clostridia bacterium | reverse complement strand
CCTGTTTTGACTGGTCTACGCTGTAAATAATTTTGCCGATAAGCGGCAGTAACTTTTTAAAGTCTACGTAGTCCTGTTCGCTTATGTAAATTGAATAATTCATTTAAAGCCCCCTGCATGTAGTAGGGGGTATTTTAATACACAAATTTAAAATTTTAAACTTTGTTTTTGCGCGTGGTGGAGGGGTTCCACGTTTCAAGCAAGCTCCACAGCGTTGACTGCATCTCCGGGGAAAGTTTCCGATAAATTTCAAGCAAGCGCGTTTCTTCCGAAGAGTGCGCGGAGTGCATCGGCGCGGCAGCCCTTGCGCCGAAGTCATCTTCAAGCCCAAGTAAATAATCTGCCGACACTTCAAAAAATTGTGCTAATACCGCAACCGTTGACCCTGTAGGGTTTCGGGTTCCCTGTTCCAACGCACAGATACATTGAGGCGAGAGCTTGCAAGCTGCCGCAAGTTCTTTCTGTGTAATTTGTTTTTCTTCGCGTAAATATTTAAGAGTTTCAGAAAAAGCCATAATTTTATTGTCCTTTGTAAAAAGTTTAAAAAAAACTACTTTTGTATACTTGCAATCCTACAATTGTAGTAGTATAATATCCTTAAAAAACCTACAAATGGTGATTAAATTCACAAAAGTAGATTAAACGGGCGGAAAGCTCAAGGAGGACAAATTAAAAATGGCAAAATCTAAGAAGAGCAAGAGGGGCGTATTTATCGCAGTAGTAGTTTTTATTCTTGCGGTTGCGCTCGTAATAGCTTCGTCAATAACAACGGGCTATTTAATCACGGGGGTTGCGAACCCTACGCAGTGGGGCGGATATGTAAAGCCCGATACCCTGGAAGTAATCGCAGTAAGTTCTGAGGGCGAAGCAATGCGCGAGGGTTGCACGTATGCAATGCCTGACGGCATAACGTTTTTCAGCGCACGTAGTGCAGTGGACGATACAGAGCTTGTAACAGAACGTAAGCTTGTATTAACTCCGACGTTATCGAACGAATACATCAAAGGCGAATTTGACTGGTCGCTTGAATATTCGGCAGACCTTGCGCCCGACGATAACAGCGGAGCAGTAGAAGAACATTTCACAATCACGCCCAAGGACGACGGCAGGCAAGCGGAGCTTACATATACTTCAAAGTTTAATGTACCCATAGAATTAACTGTTACATTGCGCGGAACGGACAGCAGGGCTACTTGTGTTTTAAGCTGTATGAAAGATGTTCAGCCGAGAAATTTATGTTGGAATATGGATTCTATGTATGATGAACTCAATTTTGGCGCTGTGTTTAACGTATCCGAGAATGGCATAGAAATGCCAGAAGTATCATTAACTGGTGTTCAGATAAGTTTTAATAATGACTTTATGTCGGAAGTACAAAAGTATCTTAAATTCAATATTGTGTTTACAACAGCGCATATAGACTATACCAATTCACCCGTTACAATTCCAAATTTAGAAGATTGGAATGAGTTAGAGTTTGATTTCAAGTTAAATTATTCGGATTTCATAAAAGACTTTGATAACTATGACCAAGCGCATAAAGACGCAATTTATTTTGCGTGGCACTATGTGTTCAATTTGAGTTCCACGGGTTATGTAAATTTAGAAGTGAATTTCTGTTGTTCTTACTTGGGGCAAAATTTAGGCAATCTTAATTATAGTATTTATGATTGCGGATATTTGGACGTTGCACCAAATGACTGGAAAACGGTTACACCCGACGTAAATTTAAACGGCAATTGGACATTCGTTGGTTAACACGGCGGGCAAGAGGTGAAAGCAATGAAAAACAAGCAGAAAACTACAAGTCTGATATATACGCTAATAGCTTTGTTTATGCTTGTTGTAACGGTAATTGGCGGGCGGGCTATGCTTCCCGCCTTTGCCGATACTTCGGAGTATACAAGCGTATTAGAGGACTTACAGAAAGACAGTTCATTTAATGCAGCCGCTTATCCTGACAAGCGGACAGATTACAATATACAAATAATTCAAGTCGCGGAAAGTGTGAACGGCGAATTGTTCGTATATACATATCAACCCAGTCAACACTATACACCGCTTAAAGCAACCTGTATCAATATGTCACTGACAGACGAATTAAACGTATCAGAGGAGAGCTCAGACAATAGCAGCGGAGACAATCAGGGTTCAGGCAGTTCAAGCGGTTCCATAAAGCAGCCTGTATCACTAACCCGAAGCGTTTCGGCGGTAAGTTCAAAACTTTACGATTTAAAGCTTATAGATACAAGCAATGTTTTCAGTAAGTATGTAGTAGAGGATTTCGCTGTAAGCGGTGACTTAATCAGATACTACAACATAACGAGCATATACCGCGAACCCGTAAAAAGCGGGGTAACGGTTTTAAGTTCAGATAACGAAGTTAATGAAGTTGCTTGCCCTGTGGGAAAGGTATGGAAAGCAACAACGACTTCGGACGGCGTAAAGTACGAAGTTAAAGAGGTTGAAACGGTAACGATAACAAGCAAGTACGTTGGAACCGTTCGATATCCGAGCGGAACGAAATGGTTCACAACAGGCGCGTGCGACAGCCATTTTGTTGCGTTTTCGACGAATAGAAAAATTGATACTTTACTTGAAGCAGAAGTTACATACATAACGCAGACTTACGATAAAAAGTTTTCGGGAGTTACTTACGGCAAAGAAGTAGAAAAATATAAAAGCCTGAGTTGCGACCAAATAGCAGAAAGCAAAGTGACAGGCATATTTGCTAAAAAATACACCTGGAAGCGTATTCAGAGCGTAAGCGAGTTTGCAACAGCGGCAAAGTTAAGCGAAGAGCAAAAGGACGAATTGAGCGGTAAGCAGTGGGTTCTGAGCTTTGCGGAAACAGATTACACGCAAGGGACAAGCATAGTAACAGATTTGTTAATCGGTTGGGTTGGTCACTTGGTCGGTTCGCAGTTCAGCAGCGGAACGCTCGTTTCGAAAGTTTCGGTTCTGAGCCTGAAGTTTATTACAGACGGCAAGACGTACAAGCTTGGAGTAGTAGACAACAAGCAAACAGGCGCGGCGGGGTCTGTGCCTGGCGTAGGTGATAAAAACGAAAGCGGCGCTTTTAATTTTTGGGCGTTCCTGGGGGATTGTTTTGCAAGCATTTTTAAGGGTAATCCCACTTGGTGGCAGATAGCGGTTGTTATTCTTGTGATAATAGTTGCTATTACGGTTCTTGCAATTTTTATTTGGTGGGTCAAGATAATTCTGCGGCTTATATTCGGCAAAAGCAAGGAATAAGAGAAATGAAGAAAGACAAGAAAGCGACTAATTCCGCAGGCAAGCGGCGCGGGCTGGGTTGGTTGTTCCGATTAATAATAGTCCGGATAATCTTGCTTGCCGCGGTTGTAGTAGGCTATGCAATGCCGTTACCGTGGAAGATAATAATTCCGCTGTCAATCGGTACGGTAACAATAATTATTGAAGCTTTGGTAACAGGCGCAGGCAAAAAATGATACATAACGTTTTCGGCGGCTGCGGAACCGGTAAAAGTGCATTTTTAGGTAGGCTCGTAAGCCAATTATATTGGGAACACGGTCAAGAAATTTGGGACAATTCCCGGCGAATAATCGAGGAAAAAAACAAGAAGCGGAAAAAGAAACTCACGCCGCCGGACAGAGTTCCGATATATACAGTTAATTTTAAAATAAGAATTCCGCTCCCGGACGGCGGAGTTTATGAAACTTACGAAATTAAAGGAAAGGAAATCGGGCTTGGCAAGGGATATAGAAAGTTTTATCCCGGTAGTGTAATCATAGTTGACGAAGCCCAAAACGAATTTAATTCAAAAGAGAATCTACCGCGCCCGGTTAGTGCATTTTTTGAAAAGCACCGCCATGCACGGTTAGAAATATGGCTTGCAGCGCAGCGCCCGATACTCATTAATAAAGACATCAGAGCAATAACAACGCATTTCATTGAAATTCAGAAGCTCGAGCATAAGCTCAATATATTTAATGAACCGTATGAAAGCTGTTGGACTTGCAGAGAGTTTGACAATAACACAGCAGTAGAAGAGTATATCGAGTACGACAAAAGCAGTACAACGAAATATGAGCCGAATTATAAAGAAACTACTTACCGGCACCGCGGTAATATTTTTGAAATCTATGACAGCTATTCCTGTATAGACGAGTATTTCCCTGACGAGGAGGAAGATTTTGAAACGAAACAAAAACAAGCTGTATCTGCTGCTTGACGATATAAAAGAATTAAATGACCGGTATCAGACAGAATTTAATAATTTAAAGCTGCATTTCCAAGGAAGTGATGCAACGTGGCAGCCGCAGCTCAATTATATGGCTGAAATTCTATTACAAGCCTATATGCGAGAGGTTGAACAGCTCAGCAGTTTCAGAGAAGTTGAATTCGCTATTAAAGCTGCAGAAACAAAAGCAAGGGCGAAAGAACAAACGCCATGGCGTAGGTGTTGGCTATGGCGCCTTATCTTCCAGCCGCTTACGAACAGGGCGCAGGACATAATAGAGAAGAGCGAAGAGCTGAAGGCGGACAAGCTGCACTCAGAACAAGAGCGTATAAATACAAAGCTTGAGCAACAGATTGAAGCAAAAGAACGCCTTAAGGAAATAATAAAAGAAGCTGACAAAACAGAGCCGGCAAAAGTGCTTTACACTGTACCGACACAAGACGATAAACAACTACCCGGGCAATTAGAGCTGGTTACAAAATCGTTACGGGATAAACAAAAAAAAGCTAAAGGGGAGTAAACCCCTTTAAAAATGAAACAATGGTATAAAAAAACGTAATCATTATGATAGGTAAATACTTTTTATGCGGTGACTGCTCCGCAATACAGGAATTTAAATCGGTAAATTCCGCCCGTAATGCCGGGTGGGCTGTAGGTGGTAACAATAAAACTTGTTACTGTCCTAAATGCGCTCCGGCAAGGCGCAATGTTGGCTGCAAAGGCGGAAAGCGCAAAGGGATTCAACTAACTTTTAAAAATATTTCAGAAGCTTAATCAATAAAGGAAACAATGATTAAATTATGAGCGTTAGAACAATTATCAGACACAGAACACAGGAAAAAGAAATCAGACTTTCGGGCGCGCTTGCTATGTCTAAAAAAGCTTGGGAGCAGCGCGGCGAGAATTACCGCGGCAGTCTTGGAACTGCCGCAAAAAGCGGTTGGTACACTATCAGAAGCTGCAAGCTTATGAAACAACCTGTCAGCGCGGAAGAATTTGCAGCCTGCAAAGATTTTGCAATGTTCAAAGATTGCTATCAAGAATATTGCATTATAGAAAATAGGAAAAATGTTCGCCCCTGTTTGCCTGTGTTCTACCGAGATAAGAACAGCAAGCAATGAGAACGGGCAAGCCCACCGCACCGCGGCAATGGTTGCCGAATAGGTTCGAACAATTAAAACTTGAAATAAATTAACAAAAAATCAGGTATCAGAAGCCCTCATGAGGGAGTTGGTAAGATCCATTTTTGATAAAAATTAACAAAACTTATTCAAAGGTTAGAGTATGGCAGCTATGGCAGCGGAAAAACTTAATATTATAAATGTTTCGCTGTCATTAGGCGGTAAATACGGAAGCGTAAAGTTTACGCCGGCAACGCAACACGTCGCAAGCTATATTCTTACGAAACAGCAAGTTTTAAGCGACGCATCTTTCCGTACGAAATGCGCAGAGCTTGAAACTATCTTAAACGTCGCGCACCCAACAACGTGCACTGCACTTAAGAGCTTAAGGGAAAGCGTAGTTCTCGCACGGAGCGGACAGTCTGAATATTCAAAAGCAGAAGACTATGCGCCGATTAAAATGGACTATATACCGGTGTATACTTTTTTATATGGCTTCACTTACGAAGACAACGGAAAACGCAAGCACCGTACTAAAAATGCGATAAAAGTTTTATGCTTATTCCTTCGTGATTTATTTAATCCGAAACGTGATGCTAAGCTCAGACCTCAATATTTTATATCGAAAAGCGGGCGCAAAACGGCGTTTTTCTGTAGTGGTAAAGAGCGCATTGCTTCAGCTACAAATTTACCTGCAGCAACCGTTAAAAGAGCTATAGACGTGCTGTTAAAGGCTAAACTCCTTTATAGGGGCGTTTGTCACTATGAAGACGGTAAATGGACAGTAAGCAAAGGAATCGGCATTAATAACGATTATCTATCCGCGTATATAATACCTAACGAATTGCGCCTTAAGGTTGCCGAAATCAGAGCGCAGGACGAGAAGCAGAAGCAGCGCATCGCAGCAGAGAAAGAACTTTTCGGCGTTGATACTCCGAAGCAAGAAGGACAGCAGGAACCCGCCGAACCGGAACAGCCGCTTGAAATAGGGTATTATAAAAAATACATACTTATTATAAAAGACAATTTCGGCAGCGGTGCTGAATTTAGGGAGCTTAAACGCAAATTCCGTGAAGCTAACAACCTATGGCTCGATACGT
>JAIDSQ010000176.1 GCA_029061155.1 Clostridia bacterium | reverse complement strand
TCTCTTACGTGGTCGCACTTGTTGCAGGTCGTGTCGTTATCGCCGTCGTAAACGTGTTCTTCGGTCTTGGTCTTTGCGTCGCAGTCGCCCTTGGCGTCGCAAGTGCCCCTGTGCGTATTTTCGTCGACCTTCGTCCACTGGGTGTAATTGTGAGTGTGTCCTTTGCCGCTATCGTCACCGCCGGTAGGCTTACAGCCGGCAAGCACACCGCCGCCAACAGCTAATACCGCCGCAACCGCAAGTGCCGCCAAAAGTTTCGTCTTTTTCATTCCTTTTTCCTCGCTTAATTGTTTTATTTATGTTATCTGAAAAAATTAAATAATACTTTTTAATCTTTTCATTAGCACCTGATTTGGTAAATTTTGGTTAACCGTTTAACCTTATCGTTTTTCGGACTTAAAAGTCCGATTAGTTAACCGTTTAACTATATTAAAATTTGAATTATCCTTTCTCCCGCGATATTTGAAAACAACTAAATGATATTACCGTGCGCGCAGCGCACGGTAATAGAGGACGTCCTCTATTACAAATTTTAATCTGCATTATCTACGTTTTCTCATTAACTATACGTTTGGGAAAAGGATAAATGTTACTAATTTTCAAATTATTTTACTTAATAACATCCTAACACACCATAAAAGCTTTGTCAAGAGCTATTTGAAAATTTTCGGCGCAGTTTTTTGGTAAATATCGTACTATAAAAAGGCAAGGCAACAAAACTGCCGCCTTGCTATACGTTAAAGAGTGGAAATCGAAATTTGACGTAATAAAACACGTCGTCTCCCGCTCCGTGAGCCAAAGCAAAAATTGGCACACGAAAATAAGACTGATTTTCTATTAAAAACAACTAAATAACGGGCAAAACTGAGCATACTTCTTAAATTGTTTATAAGTGAAATCAGTTCAAATTTGCAGAAAAACGCCCGATTTTCGTTGAAAATCGGGCGTTTTTAATTGAAATCCGGCAATGTCCTTCTCAGCGGCGAGAGGGATATTCCGCCGCTTCGGTCGTCGCAAACGCCTTTGTTTATGCGTTTGCTCTGTTCGCAAGCCGCAACGGTGTACTACACCGTTGCGAGAAATGCTTGCTCACCCTCCCAACCTTGGGAGGATAATTTCCTAATCACAAAAAACAAAAGAACACACCGAAGTGTGTTCTTTGTTTTTAAAATCCGGCAACGTCCTATCCTCCCAAGGGGGACTCCCTAAGTACTTTCGCCGCAATAGAGCTTAACTTCTGTGTTCGGTATGGGAACAGGTGGATCCCCTACGCCATTATCACCGGAATGGCTCCGCTTGTTGGACTTGAATCTCAATTTTAAATGCATAAACCGCCTCAAACACCCTATTTTCAGCCGTTTTATACAAAAATTCAATAATTTTAAACATTGTGTGCCAATCGTGTACCAAACTCACCAACACAAGATTTCGACCAAGTTTAACGCCGTGACTTTTTATTAGTCGCGGCGTTTTAATTACTACATTATCTCCCAAGGTTATTATATTTTATTCCTCTTCAGTAATACCGTACAATTCAAGCGTAAGCCTGTCAAAGGTCCCAAAAGCTTTTTCTTTGGCCTTGGCTAACTCTATCTTGCTTAAATATTCCGAGCACTCGTTGTAAAGCTTAACGAACGTTTCCAGACAATCAAATTCATCCATAAAGCTTTTATATAGCCTGCGAGCGTTTATCTCGTTAATTTCAAGCAAATCGATAAGCTGACAGAAAACGTAATATACTTCGCTGAATTCAAGCTCAATCTCGGCTTCGTACGTAAATACTATCGCAAAAATATCTTCGAGATCGTACTCGCATAAGAAGACAGAATCGTACAAATCTTCGGCGAACGGATTGAACGTGTCGTCCGAAATTTTGTCTTCATATACGTCCTTTAAAACTTGCTCTATCTGTTTATATTTTAAGTCTTTTTCCATAATCCACGATTTAATTGTTTTTGTTGGAAACCGCCTTTTTCAAATCTTCGAACTCTTTCAACGTACATTCGGTCAGCTCATATTTAAGGCGCTCGTAAAGCTGTGCGTCTTTTTTGTTTTCAAAGAGTTTTGCTTCCCTCAATTTGTTTTGCACGAAATCTAAGACCTGTAAAATATTTGCGTTTCTAGAATTTTTCAATAGACTGACGAGATTTTCCAAGGCCTCCCGTTCGAATGCTTTTTTATCTTTCCACTCTGAACAAGACGGAAGGTTATCGCCGTAATGCACGATTTTCAATAATTTACGAATAGCTTTTTTTGCTGGTTCCATATCCCAATTGAACAGAGGATTGTTTATAATAAAACCCATAGCGTCCTCTATCTCTTTATTTATGAAATCTTTTTCATAATATCTGTATACAGAACTTTCTGACCAGGAATAATGATCTAATTTTATCTTGTCCGTCTTGGATTTATCTTTAAATAATGCATCCATAAAGTCAACCTCGGTATTGTCTTTCTTTCCGCTAAAATCTCTGTTAAGCTGTCTTTTGAACAGTTCGATTTCTTCATCGTACAGCATTTCAAACGGCGGTTTACCCTCGTACTTTTTATATATTTTATATATAACTTTGAATTCGTCTATCGTTATCGCATGATGCCCTATTTCTTCAAAGCATCTTATCCCTGGCATTCCAAAGGCCATTATTTTATTGTTGAGATTTATCCATATGCCTATAACGCCACTCCAGCCGCCACGATAAGTTTTATGCACCTTAAAACCCTCGGAAATCAACCATTCGTAAAATGGGTCGCCGCCTTTATATGCTTGCTCAAGATTTTTGTCATCAACTAAAAAATATGCCGTACCGTTCTCATTTTTCATATTATTATTCATCTTATTTCAACTCTATCACTTTATTATAGACAACCGTAAACCTGTAGCTCAATCTCGCGTCGATATGAAAGTGACCGAAATACCAATGCTTGAACTTTGCGATATCCTCGAAGTTGGAAAGCAAATGACTTTCGGGGCACCATATTTTCGTTCCCACAACCATTCTCATCTGATGATATGTAAGCGCACGCTGTCCACAGGAATGCGTGATTATATAATCGACTTGATTATCGTAACGTTTAAGATTGGCAATGCCCTCGTCCAGCTCTTCGTAAGTGGGCGTTTCCTGCTCCCACCAGCTTTTGCCTTTTATACGGTAATCTCTGTCTATGCTTGTCGCTCCGCCGAACGTAAATATTTTCTTACCCTCAATTTCAAACACTTGCCCACGCATTAAATGAATTATGTCGGGTTTTATTTTATGCACTTTACCGCCGTTCCATATTTCTACGGGATAAGAGTTAATTAAGTCAAAATTTTCGTGATTGCCGTCCACGAACAATACCGTAACGGGCAAATCGGAAAATTGCTTTAAATCCCTTTCTAGCGTTGTCTTATCCCAAACCCCGCCGAAATCTCCCGCGATAATGATATAGTGCTTTTTTGTTAACTCAGGATGATTGTTACAAAAATCTTTTATGCCTAACAAATCGTCCCTGTGCGTATCTCCAGTAACGTATATACTCATATAATAAACTCCTCATGTAATCAGTTATCGTTCATCTTATTTTCGTCAAAATTAAGTCTGAACATTATTGCAATTTCAGTCAAATATTTTTTAGCTGAGTTCTGTTTTTATTGTAAGAATAATTACTCATTATCTTCAAAATATAAACAAGCCTTTCGTACACCTGCACCATTTTTCTATCGGATGTATCTTTTACTGCTTGTAAATATAACCCCGCTTTTTTTACAGCACCACTTCGCGCCATTTTATAATCCGATCGGACAAGTCTTGCAAATCTTAATACAACAGCTTTTGAAAATTCCTCCTCGTCATCCCATAGAGAGTGTTCTGGCATACAGGTATCCGACATATTATTCAAATTAAACATAAACTCATAATCTCTTATTTCATAAGCAAATTGCCCAAAATCATTATCAAACGTTCTTGAAATATCTTTTTTTAAATCCTCATTATCTTCAATTTTTCTTTTGCGAAATAAGTTTCTAAATCTTCTTTCCTCATCAGCAATGCGCTCCTCTTGCGCCCTTGTTAAACGCTCGTAAATATTTTCAGTTTTATTTATCGATGAATTGACTTCCCCCGTAACGGCATTGTCCGATTGAATATTGCTATGATATAACCCATCGCAATATTCAATCATTCCTTCTTTTACCAATCTATCAATGTGCTGTTTTGCAGATAAATACCCAATTTTAAAATTGTCCTGAAATTGCGGAATTGAGAAAGCTTTATTCGATTTTAAAAACTTATCAATTTCTTCATCCGACATATTATCTCTCCTTTTAAAAATCCCAATCGAATTTTCTTTTTTCGAATTTTCTCTCTTCCCTTGTAAAGATATATTTTTTGTCAAGTGGATTAATTGCTCCCTTATAGTCACTTAAATCAGATAATTCCAAATTATCGAATTCTTTGCAGAGGTAATAACGTTCAATTTTTGACCATAATATATGCCCGCTGTTAGCCTCCGTTATCACACATTCCCCCAACCGAAAATGTGATAATTCACTTTTGGGCATTAACGGAATAACCTCTATCTGAAAATTATCAATTTCAGAACTGTTTCCGTTCAATGCCCCTAAAGGTGAGAATCGTGCCTTTGAGCCGCACTCACGCGAAAATTCTTCCAAAGTATTCGGATTGTTTGACCCGAAAAATACGTGAACGTTTAAATTATCTCTGATAATTTCGGCGACATCATTGCCATAAACATTATTTAATTGCGCGTAAGATTGAATTATAAGAATAAAGAAAATATTGCGACCGCGACAAGCAGAAATAGTTGTATCAAAATCAGTTATCTTGGGGAAATTGCCGAACTCATCAAGGATAAAACAAAATGGCACTTTTAATTTCCCTCCGCTTTTGTTTGCCTTTTCGATTAAAGTACAATATAAATCCTGAACCATCATACTTATTACTTGATAATGAGCTTTTACTTCGTCTTTATAATTAACAAAAATAACTGTGGGTTTATCCATAATAGTTGTAAAATCAACCGAATTGGCGCACATAATCAGCCGCATTGCATTTTCCTTAAATGCCGATATGCCTGCCGTAAAACAACTGATTATACCGTGTCTAGTTACGGGAGCATTTTCAAGAATTATACTTTGGACATATTGTTTTGCTCTCGAATTTTCATCACGTGAAGTAAAAAAGCCTTTATCGTCGAAAGCATTAGAATCCACAAAACAATTTACAATTCTTAATAGTGTGGTAAGTGAGAACAGCTCTTCGGTAATGAGCTGTCGCATACTGTAGTCGTTTTCTTTACTTGTAAGATTTTCTTCTCTTGAATCCTCGAGCATACCCCATAACACACCGCGGGCATACTCGCGTGCAGAGTCTTCCCAACTGGGGTCTTTTGTGCTCCTTGTCTGAATCATAATAAGCGTCAACCTGTCTATATCATCACCAACATCGCTAAGCATCAGTTCGTGCTGAATTCTTAAGACTTCGTCCAGCTCATATTGATTCTTGTATACTTTACCCCTAAACGTATTAAAAATCCCATCTTCAGTTTTAACTGTGCCAACCTCATCGTAGATTTCAAAAGCCTTCTGATACTTTCTGTAAACAGGCACAAACGGATTCCAATATTCGCTGTTCATTGGATTACGGAAATTATATAAACGCACATCGTATTCGTTTGCCTTAAACAACGCAGCAAACAGATGATATAATTCGCCTTTAGGATCAGAAATAAATAGGCTGCGTTTATCCTTCTGTCTTATGAATACGTTAATCTGTTGTGCGACATAGGAAGTAGTTTTTCCAAGCCCGGTTGCAGCAACTACACACACGTGGCTATCCTGTTCCGAAAACCTTAAATATAGCTTACCGTTTTTATGGTAACAGGCTTTTAAAACTCCATTGACCGATAAGTCAGCCAACTCGTCATAAGAAATCAGTTTGCCACCTTTTTCGTCATAACGACAAAGTTTCATATTTTCATATCCATCAAGCAAAAGTTCTTCATTACTCATGTTAGTTGCCTCCAAACCCGAACCCGATTTTATTCGATTTATTTGTATCAAGATTAAACTTCAAATCAGCCTCTGCAATTTCTATTTTGCCGATTTTCCCTCTATGCTCGCGAACAGCGTAGTCAAGCAATTTTTCTATATCTTCTATCTCTTTGCCGCACAGTTTATCCTCAAAGTCTTTTTTTAGTTTGATTTCGGGAACCCCATACAATTTTTTCTTGTTCAAAAGAATATGTTCTACCGCTTTATGCATTTCTTCATTTGAAATTTCTTTTAGCTTAACTAATTCGCAACAATTCCTTAAAGTATAAGTATTGCTTTCATCACAAAAGCAAACAGGCAATACGTTGCTCAAATCAATTGTTATATTTGGATTATTTAGATGAAATTTAGCTCTATTTGATCCCTTCAAAAAATTTTTAGTATAGTCAATAA
>JAIDSQ010000175.1 GCA_029061155.1 Clostridia bacterium | reverse complement strand
GAGACCCGTAGCAAAGCTTAGCAACCAAAGGAAAGCCAAGATTATGTGAAACAGTATTCAAATAGTCGTTTGATACTTCAGCATTTGAATAATAACATAACGGCGCATAATAAGTATCAGGCATTGCTATTTCATTATCGGCAAGAGCTATGTATGTCAGCATTTTATCATCACACGTTTCAATCGCATACGCGCTGTTAATAAGTCTTTTACCGTTCTTTTCAAGCAACCGTGCCGCAGCTTTATCTTTATCCAAGAACACGCATTTATCAAAATCCCTGTATTTTACCCGACCGTTATTTATCGACGCAAGGTTGAAATTTTTGGTTATACAACACTCCACATCAAGATTTTGAAGTTCATAAGCAATCCGTTCAGCCTGTAAAATCTGAGATTTATTTTTAATATATGCGTTGACAACGATTAAAACGTTCAAGAAACTACCCTGATTATCGAATTTACTTTTGCAAAGCCGTCTATTGAATTAATCTCTTTAACTGCCTTATTGATATTTTTCTCATGAGTTAAATGCGTTGTAATTATCAGTTGTACAGTATTATCCTGCTTGTTTACTTTATCCTGAATGACCTGAGCAACGCTTATATCGTTCTTGCTTAACACGGAAGAAACTCTTGAAAGAACACCTGTTCTATCCTGTGCTACAAGTCTTAAATAATAAGCACTTTCAAAGTTAGTTATAAACTTTGTAGCAGGGTCACAATTTGCGGTATTATCAAACGTAGAATAATTGAACTTTTCGTGCGTTGCGCAGTAAATTATATCCCCGACAATTGCACTGCCTGTCGGAAGCGCACCGGCGCCACGCCCGTAAAGCATAACATCTTCCACACAGTCACCAGTAATATAAACAGCATTATAACTGTCGTTAACGCTTGCAAGTGGATGCGTGCTGTTGATAAATGCAGGGTGAACCCTCACTTCTATACCGTTTTCAGAATTTTTACCTATTGCAAGAAGTTTAAGTGAATAGCCTAATTTTTTACCGTATTTAATGTCTGTATTATCAATTTCGGTTATACCCTCTCTGTAAACTTCTGTAAAGGGGATTTTAGTATGGAAGGACAAACTCGATAAAATGGATAATTTGTAAGCTGCGTCATACCCCTCAACGTCAGCCGAAGGATTTGCTTCAGCGTAGCCCAGCTTTTGCGCCTCCTTAACAACTTCGGAATATGTAACTCCCTCATTGCTCATCTTGGTCAAAATATAGTTGGTTGTGCCGTTAATGATGCCCATTATTGATGTAATCTTGTTACCTTGGAGATTATCGGTAAGACTTCTTATAACGGGTATTCCGCCACAGACGCACGCCTCGTAAAAAAGTCCGCAATTATTTTTCTTTGCCGCCTTTTCTAATTCGTGACTGTATTTACAGAATAATTCTTTATTTGATGTAACAACTGACTTGCCTGCATTTAGAGCCGCAAGCACGTAAGATTTTGCAGGTTCAACCCCGCCAATAACTTCCACAACAATATCTATATCAGGATTAGAACATATTTCAGCAATGTTAGTTGAAATTATACTTTCGCTAACACCGAGTGCAATAGCGCGCTCTTTATTAATTTCAAGTACACTTTCAACAGTTATATCAAGCCCGTGTACCTTTTTATAAAAATCTCTATGTTCGGAAAGAATTTTATATGTTCCTCCGCCAACCACACCTAAGCCGAGAATAGCAACGCCTATTTTTTTCATTTTATGCCTCCGTGTTCAGTTCGTATAAATATCTTAATCCTTCCAAAGTTAAAAGCTTATCAACATAATCTATACAGGATATCTCTTTTGCAATTATTTCGGAAAAACCTCCGGTCGCAATAGTAACTACGTTTTCAGCTTTAAGTTCACGTTTGATTTTCTTTACGATATATTCAACAAGTCCGGCAAAACCGTAAACGATACCCGACTGCATATTGGTAACCGTGTTTTTACCAATAACGCTTGAAGGGCGCTCAATCTCAACCCTGGGAAGTTTAGCCGTACCGTTAACAAGACTGTCAAGCGACCCCTTAATGCCTGGCGCAATAACACCGCCTATAAATTCGCATTTGTCGTTTATTACGTTAAAAGTCGTCGCCGTACCGAAATCAACAATTATAAGCGGAGCGCCGTATTTTTTTACTGCCGCCACATTATTAACTACTCTGTCCGCACCGACTTCCTTTGCGTTATCGACTTTCAAATTCAAGCCTGTTTTTAATCCGGGAATTAGCATTAACGGCTTTATTTTAAGGTAAGTATTACACATCCGTTCAAGAGTGTAATCAAGCTGAGGTACGACTGAAGAAATAATTCCCCCCTCTATTTCGCTTATCTTTATACCGTTATTGCCAAGAATACTTAAAATCTGACCGCCGTATTCATCGGATGTTTTTTTATGTTCAGTTGCAACACGAAAACTTAATACAAGTTTTTCGCCGTTAAAAAGCGCGTATTTAATATTCGTATTGCCGACGTCCATACAAATAATCATACTAGTTTTCCTCTTTCTGAGGTTCGTTGTTAATTTTATTCTTCTTATATTTTTTCACTAACTGTTTTTCTATCACGTTATCGACTGTATACAACGCAGGAGCACAAATAAGATTAATCGCAAGTTCAATAAAGAAATTTACAGTTACAAGCCCTACAATTACTATATATATAATGTTTTTACCATCAAAATCAGGCATATATGAAGAAACAAAAGTATTTATTGAACCGCTCATACACAGGGCACCAAGAATAAATATACCTGTATTAAGTATAGGAACAGTCGCGGATGCAACGAATACAGCTACATACTTATTCTTTTTACTTACTACTTTATATAAAATACCGGCGACACCGCCCGCAACCATACCTTTTAACAATACAGTTATTACAGTAAAAAACGGACTATCGTTCAGAACGTATGCAGTAAAGAAATTTGTACCTGTTACACCTGTCATCAAGACGACAAAGCCGAAAATAAAACCTAAAATAAGACCACCTATCGGGCCTAAAATAATAGCTCCAAGTGTTATCGGAACAAGTACGAAACTCAGATTAAGCCCACCAGCACCGATAGGAATCACGCTACCCCATAATTGGAGCACAACCACCAAAGCCACTAACACCGCAAGAAAAGCTATATTTCTTGCCGAAAAGAAATCTTTAACTTTCTTTTCCATAAAACCTCCGTCGAATCCCTTTGTGGGTATTCGCAAAACAAAAATATTATACTTATACTCGGTCAGTTTCAAATTAAACTAATTCAATAACTGCCGAAAGCACTATATTAGTATATCATTTATAATATATTAATGCAAGCATTTAAAAGCCAGTAACATTTTTACGGCAGAATTAATATTATTTAATATACGTATTAAACGGAAACTGCATGGGCAAAACCAACATTACATAGCGCCATGCAGCTGATTTCACAGGAGGAAATATATGAACATTTTTTCATCGTGCTGCGGCACTAACAGCTGCCTTTGGATTTTAATTCTTTTACTTCTCGCAGCAAGTTGTAGCGGGAACGGTATAGACGGCGTACTCAGCGGAAGCTGCACTCCCATACTTATTGCTCTTCTTTACAGTATGTGGAAAAACGGAACACTTTCAAATCTGTTATGTGGAAATGGTAACTGCGGCTGCGGTTGTAACTAATACCGAAAAAAGGGGTTGCGCTAAGCAACCCCTTTAACTATTTTAACGAAACGTATTTATATATTGCGGAAACGGTCTTTGCATCGCAAATCTCGCCGTTTTCAATGAGTTTTAAAACTTCATTTAAAGGGACAAATTCCGTACTTAAAAATTCGCCCTCATCGAGGTTTTGCCCCACGAACTCATAACTTTTAGCTAAATAAATATGAATAATTTCATTGGTATACCCTGGCGAAGGATACAAATCGAGAAAATGGACAAGCTTTGCTCGATAGCCCGTTTCTTCTTCAAGTTCGCGCGCTGCTGCTTTTCCTTCTTCTTCCCCTTCGTTTAGCTTGCCTGCAGGTATTTCGTATAT
>JAIDSQ010000174.1 GCA_029061155.1 Clostridia bacterium | reverse complement strand
GCTTTTGAGATACTCGTTGCATCTATATTCAGTTTTCGTGAAGCCTCATTGAGAGAAACATATTCAGCTATGATATTACCAAAATTGTCAAGTTGAAGTATAGATTTCCCCCACATGCCTTTTCGGCTTTTATGCACTTTTACAATAGGGGCTAATTTATCGGCATAATAATATTCCCAACGAAAACCTCCTGCATTTGTGCGTGTATGTTTTGCACACATTGAAATATTTGAGGAGTTAATTTTCAGCTCACTGCTTGCACTTGAAATGCAGTCCCATTTTTTTAGGAAATCGCCCTCTATCGAATATTGATAAATTTCTCTTGCCCCCGCATGAGAACCACCTCGATTTTGTTTTCGATAGCAGACTTTACAACCTGTTCCGCTTGTTCTGTGTGAAATGCTTGCCTGCCATTCATTACCGCAAGTCTGACATATCCACCAAACTCGCTCATCACTTCCAGCTTGAAACATGGAAGGCAGTAATGTGCCATTTTTAGAATAATTCCATTCTTCAACAAGTTTTGGATGCGTTTTCTCCAACGAATTTTCAAGCTGTTGCGTATGATATAAATTAAGAATTTCGTTTCTATCTCTTTCGAGATTAACATCGGGATAGTGGAACATAAATGTGCCACGCCACGATTCAATGTCTTGAAGAACAAAAATAATTAAATTTTGCAAATTTTTTCTATCGTCTAAATTTTCAGCATGAAATATTTTATCCGCAATATCCCAACAATCGGCTTGTGCTTCCTTAATTCGTATAAGTTTAATATTGTTTTTTTGACAGTATTGATATTTAATTTTTTCTCTGCTTTTATTTTTGTGCCAAAATACTCCGTCATACTCTATTGCAAGCCTTATGGACGGGATAAAAATGTCCAATTCCATTCGGTTATCAAATATTTCCGTATAGCGATTTATTGCATCGGGATAGAGCTTTTTGATATAAAAATAAAATGCTTGTTCTGCAAATGAAGTTTGACGCCCAGAATTGCAGATAGGACAATTTGTGCTACCTATCGTCCTATGTAGTGGGCTTGCTTGATAACTGTGTCCCAATGGACATTTCCACCAAAACTTTTTTCCACTGCCATAGGTAATTTCTTGCGGTATCTTATCGTTTTTTACATAGTCCCATTCTGTCGCTAATTGTGGGTGCGTTGTTGCCAAATCATTTCGCCCAATACGAATTTTTTGATTTGAACAATAGGGACAACCTCGTCCTAAAATTGCCCTATTAGCAACTTTTGCTTGCCATTCTTCCGAACATTTAGAACATTTCCACCAAACTTTTTGATTACTTCCTTGCGTTATTGCTTGCGGTACTAAATCACCATTTTTTTCATAATTCCACTCTTGCAAAAGCAGTTGTTCTGTAATACCGCCTTTTTGTGCTAAATTAGTTAAATGTCGAGTTTGTCCGCCTTTTATTCGTGCGCACTTCGGACAGCCACTATCTCGTTGAACTCTTGCTTGAATACTTGCTTCCCAGCGATTTCCACACTGCGAACATATCCAGCTAACCTTTTTATTGCTACCTGATACAACTTGATTAGGCTTTAATTCCGTATTATTTTCATAATCCCATTCTTTTGCTAATTCGGGGCAAAGAGTTTGAAAGTCATTAAACCCAATAAGAACTCTACGATTAGAACAATAGGGGCAATTCTGTCCTTCTGTTCTTTTAACGATTGCACTAACCCATTCATGACCTTTTTCACAAACCCAATGAGCTTTTTTATTGCTTTTCAGTTTCAATAGCTCTGGAAAAAGTCCATCGGCGGAATTCTTATCCCAATCCCATTCGGATAAAAGATTAGGAATTTCCAAAATATATATTTTATCACTCATAGTAATTCCTTTATTGCAGTGTAATCAAATTATAGCAGTTTCTTATATAAAAATCAACCTATGGCACCGTGGCGGGTGCTTGAATTAATGCGCCCCCGATAAGGTTGAAACCTTATCGGGGGTATTCATAAAATATATTATGATAAAAGTTTTACAATTTTTGGCTTTCTGTGAAATTTATAAGGCTATTGACTTTCATTCCGGAGTATGATACACTGATTATGCGAAACAAATTTTATTACTTAATTGGGAGAATCGGCTTTACTATTTAACATAATAATTATTTTAAATTCCACTAATTTGAGTGCTGTAATTAGTACTATACTTAAAGTTTGTTTGGCGACAGTCGAAATTTGCGTTTTGGTGCGTTGTATCGATTGGCGCATTTTTTTATAAAATAAGTATATGGAGGGAAATAATATGTCGGATACAGTTGATTATGAACAAATAAGCTACGGAAAAGCAACTTATAAGCGTGTGCAAAGATTGCGCCGCAAAGGTCAGCGGCGCGGTATCGCAGTGCCCTACCTCTGCTACGAGCTTCATAAGCCTGAAAGACCGCGAATTGCCTTTTGGATTGTTGCCGCTGTTTCGACGGTACTGTTTATCGGTATACTTGTCGGCGTAGGCTTTCTCTACAACGAACTTGCAAAGTCGCTTCTGGGTTTAAGCGGACTCGGCGAGGCAATCGGCGCACTCTTTTCACCTGAAATTTTTGCCGCTTCAGCCGGTCTTTCGGCGTTGCCGGGCATTATGCTGGTTGCGGCTTATTTATTGATTATTTTATTACTTTTACTGCCCCTGTGCGGCGCGCTATTGTTTTACAGTTTTGTGTACGAAACCTTCTATATGGCAAAGTGCTCCAAAGAAGAGTTTGCAAAGGGCAATATCATATCTTCACTAATATTCAGGTTTGTTACCGTAATGATTACCGCTACCGCGATACTTATAGTTCTTTTAATGTATATAGAGTCTGCAAATGCAAAGCTGTATATAGGGCTTATTTACGGCGGACTTATGATAGTGATTGGCGGCTTACTTGTTCTTATTGTAATTGAAAAAGTAAAAAACGGAAAATGGTTTGAAGGTCTTGAAGAAGATAAAAAGCAGAATTATCTTGCACACGACGGCGCTTTGCGTCAGGTTAAAAGGCGTTTGAGACATGAAAGGCAGATTCTGGACGATATAACCAGATTAGGGAGATAAACTGAACAGATATAAAACCTGCGGTTGCAAAAAAGCAACCGCAGGTTTGCTTTATTAAACTTCGCACCGTTTTCGGAACCGTGCCATCGGGTGCATATTTTAACAGGATAATGCCGTTAATACCTCGCCTATATCTTCATTGATACAGATAGAACGTTTTTCTATTTGCGGCGGGCAAATCGCCTCACCGTAGTTGATACAGACATAAGTCGCTTTCGGGTTCTGATTAGTAAACTTCCAGAACGGATATTTGATTATCACGGGCGTATTGCCGCCGACGCCGAATTCAAGATAAACTACGCGTTCGTTCTTATGCTGCCGAACAAAATTCTCGTACCGTTCGCATGCGGCAATCCAGCCTTCGTCCTGAACAAAAGTGTCGTCGCAGCGCAAATTCATAGTCATAGGCTTTCCGCATACGGGACAGCGCGGCAAAAGCTCCGACGGAATTTTCATATCCTTTTGCTCTGCAACCATACGGCGGATAAGCTCTTCGTTGTCGTAGGTTTTGTCGTGGCAAGGCACGGAACATTGAAACAGACCGTAGTCACCCTGCGTGTAGAAAAGCCGCTGTTTGTCAAAACCAGCCTTCTGAAAACAATGGTCAACGTTAGTTGTAATTACAAAGTAGTCCTTATCTTTAACAAGGTTGTAAAGCTCTTCATATACGGGCTTGGGCGGCTTCTGATAGCGGTTTACGAGAATATTTCTCGACCAAAATGCCCAATACTCTTCGGGTGTGGAGTAAGGGTAAAAACCGCCCGAGTACATATCGTGGAAGTTATACTTTTCCTCGAAATCGCCGAAGTTTTCCTGGAACCGCTTGCCCGAATAGGTAAAGCCCGCCGACGTGGAAAGCCCTGCGCCTGCACCTATAATTACGGCGTCCGCTTGCTCAAGCACCGCTTTCAATTTGTCAATTTGCTTTGAGTAATCTTGCATAGATTTCATAATCGTAATCCTTAAACACGTTGAAAATTACTTTGATTTTACTTTGCGTTTGCCGTTTATATTCTTCAACCGTCTGAACGGCAATTTGCGCCGCCCTCTCGTTCGGGAAATGGAACTCTCCCGTAGAGATACAGCAAAACGCCAGGCTTTGCAAACCGTTTTTGTCGGCAAGAGTTAGGCATGAACGGTAACAGTCGGCAAGCAGCTTTTCGTGCTTTTCCGTAAGTTTGCCGTAAACTATCGGCCCGACTGTATGCAAAACGTATTTACACGGCAGGTTGTAGCCTAAAGTGATTTTCGCTCGCCCTGTCGCCTCTTCTTCTCCCTGCGTTTTCATAATTTCGGCGCACTCCTGCCTTAACTGCACACCCGCAAAGGTGTGAATGGCGTTATCGATACAGCCGTGATTAGGGCAAAAACAACCGAGCATTTGCGAGTTTGCCGCGTTTACTATTCCGTCGCACTTGAGCGTGGTTATATCGCCCTGCCAAAGGTACAAATCGGGAGCGACAGGTTTCAGGTCGGCTATATCCGTTATACCTTTTTGCCGCAACTCTTCCTGTAAGTATTCGTCCTGAACGCGCAAAAACTCCTTACTTACAGCCCCGGGCATACGCACATTTACAAGCGCGCGGAACAGCCTGCGCTTTTCCATATCGTTAAGAGCGGGGACTGTTTCGCCCCGCTCTTCGCACAGTGTTTTGATTAAAAAATTTAACTTATCGGACATAACGTTATACGACCGCGTCGGTCATTGTATAGCCTTCAAGCGAGTTTGCCTTAACCTGAATGCATATA
The DNA here is from genome assembly GCA_029061155.1 of Clostridia bacterium. GTDB lineage: Bacteria > Bacillota > Clostridia > Christensenellales > Borkfalkiaceae > Coproplasma. The sequence goes on along the minus strand of JAIDSQ010000174.1, from coordinate 20,330 downwards.
TATTTTATTGCGCTATTCTCCGCAGCAAAAAACTGCCTTTTTGCCGACGGTGCAATGCGCAGCCAGTCGCCCGCTTTAAGGTCAACGTTCTCTCCGTCTATAACGGCTTTGCCTGCGCCTTCTAAAATTGCGTAAATTTCTTCGTTCTGCTTATGCGAATGAACGAACGGCACGCTTGCGCCTGCCGGCAATTGATTTATGCTTATCTCCGCTCCTGTTAGCGCAAGCACATCGTGAAGTTCGGTACGCGCCTCTTCCGCAACACTGACTTTTTTAAAATTGTTCATAATAAAACCTCCGAAAATTAATTTGTATCCGAAGTATAGCAAAAGCTAAAATAAAATGCAATAACGTTACTTTTCTATTATCTGATAATAAAAAAGTAACATAGTTTCTTTTTTGAACTATTGACTTATTTATAATATGTTGGTATAATATACGAAAGGAGAAATTACTATGCTGACCAAAGACGAACTGCCCGAATGTCCCGTTGCTACTACCGTACAACTGATAGGAAACAAATGGAAACTTCTGATAATACGCAATCTGATTTTTAATGAAAAGCAGCGGTTTAGCGATTTTGTAAAATCAATTCCTGCTATAAGCAAGAAAGTCCTGACCGACGATTTGCGCGCTTTGGAAGACGACGGTCTTGTAATAAGGGAAGTGTTTGCGGAAGTTCCGCCCCGCGTGGAATATTCGTTATCTCCGCTCGGCAAAACATTAAAACCCATACTCGACGCAATGTTAGACTGGGGGACTTATTATAAACACAATTTATAAAAACAGGCGGGGTGCGTTCATTCGCAACCGCCTGTTTACTTATGTTATAATTCAATTTTAATATCGTAATTTTTGTCTATCAGAATGTAATTCAGATTATGTTTTTTGCAGAGCTTTAAATTGCGCTCGTTGTCTTTAATCAGTTGAGCCTTGTCGGCGCCGCCGTACCCCCTGTCTTCGATAACGCTTTCAAACCTGATTATATAGTCAAAATGATTATTAATATAATCGGCTGTCATGACAAGACAAATATACTTTATTTCACTAAGGTAATTTTCGTCAAAGTCCTTTTGCCAGTCAAAGGGAATATAACAGCCCTCTATAATCAGATTTTGATTATTTTCTATCGCCGTTTTAACCATTTCTTTGACTATCTGCCAAAGATAAGGCGTAAGCCTTTCATCGTCGTCAACGTTAATCGAAGTCTGTCCGCTCCTTATAAGCCCCATCTTTAAATGGTCGATAGACGTATAAGGAATTTTATACTTTTCCATAAGTCTTTGAGACAGCGCCGTTTTTCCTGTGTGGGTCGTTCCCGAAATTAAAATAACCATAATTGTTCCATATACACAATTTCTTTATTGAGGCGTTTTGCATATTCTATTTCCCGCGTGGTTGATTCACCGATATATCCGCCTACGTTAACCACATAAATAGCGTCGGAAATATCGATTTTTTTGTAATGGGCGGCCGCAAGCTTTTGCAATTCTTGTTCACTGTAAGCATCACCGCCGCAATTATATACAGGTTGTAAAACGCATAAGCCTTGTTTGGTTTCGAGTTCGGCGGCAGCTTTAATCATTTCATTCTGAAAGCGCATACTGCCGCAAATAGTAATAACCTTCATAATTTCCCTTAAAAACCTTTGTAGCAATATATTACCACACTCTTACAGTAAAATCAAGATTAAAGCGCATTTTAAGATAATCACACAACCGCGCTCAAATTTTTTTTGCACATACTGACATATGTATGCTGCGGGCTTGCCTTTACAGTTTATATGGTATATAATGCACTTGTATGCTTTGAATGCGGCGGGACAAATATGAACTATCTTGCAATTATTGTAATAACTTTTTTATCGGGCGTTGTCGGCACTGGGCTGGGCGGACTTATAGGCGTAATTTTAAAACGCGATTCAAATAAAATAGTCAGCCTGCTGCTTTCCTTTGCCGGCGGAATTATGCTTGCCGTGGTGTGCTTTGATTTAATGAGCGAACCCGTGCAGATGATGAACGAAGGGTCACTGCCCGCCTACACCCCAGTTATTATTGTTGCTGCGGTTGCAGTGGGCTATGCCGTGGTATACGGGCTTAACTTTATAATAGACAAGAGAACCAATCACGAAGTAAAGCACATAGACGAAAACCATCCGCAGACTGCCGACGATCTGGACGAGCTTATTCACTCCAACCATCTGGAGTCGCACAAGAACGCGAACACTAATCTTTTTATGGCGGGGCTTGTGATGATGTGTGCGATAGCCCTTCATAACCTGCCTGAAGGAATGGTTATAGGCGCGTCGTACGCGCTTACACCCGACATCACCGCAAACCTGTTTTCTGGCAGCGGATTTATAATGGCAATAGTAATAGGTCTGCACAACATACCCGAAGGAATGGCGGTTTCCGTACCACTTGCATCGGGCGGAATGAAGAGATATAAAGCCGTGCTTTTGACGGCGTTAAGCGGTCTGCCCACCGTGTTCGGCGCGCTTTTGGGTTACGCGCTGGGCGGAATAAGCGAAATTATGCTTACGCTTTCATTGGGGTTTGCAAGCGGGGCAATGCTGTACGTGGTGTTCGGCGAGCTGTTGCCAGAATCCATACTGATGTGGAAAAGCAAACTTCCCGCCCTGTCCGTATTTGTGGGAGTGCTTGTAGGATTCCTTTTAGTAATGTTTTAAATCGTTTAAATGAAAAAGGGCTTTCAATTGAAAGCCCTTTTATTTTATTCCAAAGTCATGCCGTCGGTAACGTCTTCCTCGTCGTCGAAACTGTAATTATTCAGTTCGTCGAAGTCAAGAAATTCAGCAAGCGTCATATTAAGCGCATTTGCTATTTTATGCAGCGTGTCGGCGCGCGGACTGCCTGCAACTCCGCGCATAATGTTATTTATAGTTGACTGCCTCAGCCCGCTTATTGTGGCGAGCTTGTTTATTGTTAAATTCCTTTTTCTACAAAGGCTGCGTATGCGTGCAGCGAAAATTTCAATATATTTCATTAGTATGATATTTCCTTTATCTTAGAAATATATTACTTTAAAAAATAAAATTATTAACTCCGAATAGTTATTTTTAATAATTTCACAAATTATAATACTGATATAATGGGGTGTAAGCCCCAAAATTGACTTTTTTACGTAAAAAAGAACTGACGGTATTGTCAGTCCTTTTTTAATTATAACCGCGCCTTGCGGTGTATTTCATAGGAAGAAAAAGCAAGCAAGAAACAGTCCTTGCTTTTTCTATTTAATTTTGATACAATGTACCTAAGATAAACAGTAATTTAACGGAGTATTATGGAAGTTACAGAATACTTTTCCTGTTCGGAAAAAGATAAATTTCTAAGTCAAATTGAAACATATGAATGGTCTGCCGCAAAGTTTTTAGCAAAACTTTTGAAAGAAAATCGTTTAAAAAAAGATCTCGGCGGTTGGGCGAATGTGTTTCTGCTTATAGATGGAAATAGACTTGTTTCATTTATAACACTTTCCGCGCAGGACTGTATTGCCGAACCTACATACACGCCGTGGCTTGGATTTTTCCATACTGCGCCCGAATACCGTGGAAATCGTTATGGGAAACTGCTGATTGATTATGTATGTGAAGTTGCCCGCAATGACGGGTATAAATTGGTATATTTGGCAACTGACCATATTGGTTTATATGAAAAATACGGATTTGACTATGTGGAAAATCGCATAGACATATACGGTGAAGATAGTCGGATATATAAAAAATTTTTATAAATTTCAATTTGCCTTCTAATGATTAAAAATTATAGCGTACTATACTTTAAAATGCTGTATAGTACGCTATTTGTTTACGAAAAAATTTCTTATCACAACCGCGCATTTATGGCACGGTTAATTTTTTATGCTTTGTTTTTGACTTTCATTAAGCGGATAACCGCGGCGCGCTCGTTTTCGTCGAGCTTGCTTTTAATGTATTTAATGGTTTCTTCAAGCTGGGGTATCATTACGTATTCAAGCGCATTGACGCGGCGTTTGTTGCGCTCTATTTCGTCGGCTAAAAGACGGACGGTTTTTTCGGTCTGGGCAAGCTGCAACATCTTGGGAAGAAGTCCCGCAGCCTTTTCAACCGAATAGTCCGCCTCGCTCGTAATTTCGGAATAGGCGTAGGGCAGTCCGTCTGAGTGCTTTTGGTTTACAAGCTCGATTGCGGGCACTTCCACGCCCATTACGCTCGTAATACCGCACTGCGCGCCCACCGCAACCGACGGCATTGAAAACGCCGTTTCCGCGCGGTACGCGGGCGTTACCGAACGCGCCACCGAAAACTGTCTTAACGTTTCCGAAAGCTCCTCTTCGACCTCGTCCCTGAGCTTTTTATTCTCTTTTATTATAGCTGAAAAGCGGCGGACCATTTCGTCCGACTTATCCTTTAACAGCTTGTGCCCCCTTACTGCCGTGTTGAGGCGCGCTTTGAGCTTTTTCAGCTCCATACGCGTGGGGTTTACGTTTAAACGTGCCAAATTGCTACCTCTCAGCCTTTCATATACTTATCGATATATGCTTTTCGTATACGTTTAAGTTCGGATACGGGCAGTATCTTTAAAAGTTCCCAGCCGATATTGAGAGTTTCCTCGATAGGTCTGTCTGCGTCGAAGCCCTGATTTATATAAATCTTTTCAAACTCCTCGGCGAACTTAGCGTACAGCTTATCGGTATCCGACAAAGCAGCCTCGCCCAGAATTGCGGCAAGCTCTTTACTCTCTTTACCGCTTGCGTATGCAGAGAAAAGCTGGTTCATTGTATCCGCGTGGTCTTCACGAGTCTTGCCCTTGCCTATACCCTTGTCTTTAAGACGGGACAGCGAAGGCAATACGTCGATGGGCGGATTGATGCCCTTTTTGTAAAGGTCGCGCGACAGCATAATCTGACCTTCGGTGATGTAACCCGTAAGGTCGGGTATGGGGTGGGTCTTGTCGTCCTCGGGCATGGTAAGAATGGGTATCTGGGTTATGGAACCTTCGCAACCGCGTATTCTGCCCGCGCGCTCGTACATAGTTGCAAGGTCGGTGTACAGATAGCCGGGATAACCGCGCCTGCCGGGTACTTCACGCCTTGCCGCCGAAACTTCTCTCAGCGCCTCGGCGTAGTTGGTTATATCCGTAAGTATTACAAGCACGTGCATACCGCAGGTGAATGCGAGGTATTCCGCGCAGGTAAGCGCCATACGGGGCGTGGAAATGCGCTCTACCGCAGGGTCGTTTGCAAGGTTGGTGAAGAGAACCGTTCTTTCGATTGCGCCCGTCTTTTTGAAGTCGTCTACGAAATACTGCGCCTCTTCAAAGGTAATACCTATTGCGGCGAATACTACGGCGAATTTGCTGTCCGTTCCCCTTACTTTTGCCTGTCTTGCTATCTGAGCCGCAAGCTCGGCGTGGGGAAGTCCGCTCATGGAGAACACGGGCAGTTTCTGTCCGCGTACAAGGGTGTTAAGTCCGTCGATTGCCGAAATACCTGTCTGAATAAATTCGTCGGGGTAATCGCGCGCGGCGGGATTGATAGGTTCGCCGTTGATATCTAAAATCTTATCGGGGATAACGGGCGCGCCGCCGTCGCGGGGGTTGCCCATACCGTCGAACACTCTGCCAAGCATATCTTTAGAACATGCAAGCTGCTGGCTGTGACCTGTAAATCTTGCTTTTGCGGTTGCAATCTGCAAGCCCTGGGAATTTTCAAATAACTGAACGACTGCTTTGTCGCGGTTTACTTCGAGTACCTTTCCGCGCCTTACTTCGCCGTTTGCGCAAACTATATCTACAAGCTCGTTATAGGTAACGCCTTCGACGCCCTCGACGAGCATAAGGGGTCCTACTACTTCGCGAATTGTCTTATATTCCTTAAACATCTTCTTCGCCCCCCTGAATAAGCGCCTTCATCTCCGCGCCCATAAGTTTTAAAATTTCGTCGAACTCCGACAGACTGTCCTCGGGAATATATTTTGCGCGGCCTATTTTTTCCTTGCACGAGCATGCAAGTATGTCGTTTAAGGACGCAAAGCTGGATACAGCCTCCCTTGCTCTCGTGTCAAATTCATATATGAGTTTAAGCATTAAAAACTGCTTTTTCATTGAAGTATATGTGTCCACTTCGTCAAATGCGTTCTGGTGCAGGTAGTCCTCGCGGATGATTTTAGCTGTTTCCATTGTCAGCCTGTCCCTGGACGAAAGCGCGTCCATACCGACAAGCCTTACGATTTCGTCAAGAGCAGCCTCTTCCTGCAACACCGTCATTACAAACTGGCGGTATTTGGAATAGTCGGTGCCAACGTTTTCGGTGTACCAGTCGCGCATTTTATCGGCGTAAAGCGAATAGCTTATAAGCCAGTCGATTGCGGGGAAATGACGCTTGTATGCAAGCGACGCCGAAAGTCCCCAGAACACTTTAACTATTCTGAGTGTTGCCTGCGAAACGGGTTCGGACAGGTCGCCGCCCGGAGGGGAAACCGCGCCTATAGCGGTAACCGAGCCTGTGCGCTCTTCTTTGCCCAGTATTTTAACTATACCAGCGCGCTCGTAGAATTCGGCAAGGCGGCTTGAAAGGTATGCAGGGTAACCTTCGTCGCCGGGCATTTCCTCAAGACGTCCGCTCATTTCACGGAGAGCTTCCGCCCAACGCGAAGTGGAGTCAGCCATTATTGCTACATTATAGCCCATATCGCGGAAGTATTCCGCAATGGTTATACCCGTGTAAATGGACGCTTCACGCGCGGCAACGGGCATATCCGAAGTGTTGGCTATAAGGATTGTTCTCTTCATTAAGGGTTCGCCCGTTTTCGGGTCGACGAGTTCGGGGAACTCGTTAAGAACGTCGGTCATCTCGTTTCCGCGTTCTCCGCAGCCGACGTAAACTATTATGTCCGCGTCCGCCCACTTTGCAAGCTGGTGCTGAACGACGGTTTTACCGCTGCCGAAGGGACCGGGAACTGCGGCAACGCCTCCCCTTGCTACGGGGAAGAGTGTATCTATAACTCTTTGACCGGTGACCATGGGCTTATCGGGAGAAAGCTTTTCTTTGTAAGGTCTGCCCTTTCTTACGGGCCACTTCCTCAGCATACACAGGGGCTTTTTACCCGAAGGCGTCTGCAATATACCTATGGTGTCTTCAATGGTAAAGTCGCCTTCTTCAATGGAAACGATCTTGCCTTCCATACCGTAAGGAACGGTTATTCTGTGTTCTACAATTTCCGTTTCCTGAACAACGCCTATGATATCGCCCGCGCCGACCTCGTCGCCTGCTTTAACGCGGGGAGAAAAGTGCCACTTCTTTTCGCGGTCGAGATTATTTACCGAAACACCGCGTGATATACGTGAACCGTATTTAAAGAACAAAGTCGTTAAAGGACGCAGTATTCCGTCGAAAATACCCGATAAAAGTCCGGGAGCAAGCTCGACGGAGAGAGGCTCGCCCGTGGAAATAACGTCCTCTCCGGGACCTAAGCCCGAGGTTTCTTCATAGACCTGAACGGAGGCTTTATCCCCTCTCAGTTCGATTACCTCGCCTATAAGTCCCTTATCCGAAACGCGGACAACGTCGTACATTTTACAGTCCGCCATACCTTCTGCAATAATTAAAGGTCCGGAAATTTTTACTGTTTTACCCATATATAACTCCTCTCACAAAATTTAAGACGTTCGATGATGTCTTAAATTTTCGTGATTTGAGGGCTGCTCGCCCTCTGTCCGCGATTGTTAAGTGCACACCATTATATAATCGCGGACATTCACCCCGCTGAGGTGCAAGTATGCACAAATTGAGTCCGCTTGCAAAAAGTGTGATTTTTGCGCGCGACATTATTTATTTAGAAATATATATTAGTTATTAAATAATATGTCAACGCCTAACGCGCGTTCCATTGCGCTTTTTAAAAGCTCGGTGCCGTAGCCCGTGCTGCCGTTTTTGGACGGTATGCTTAAAATAACGGGGTAGGGCTGTTCGTCAAACCGTTTTAAATACTCAGTAAGCGGACGGGCAAGTTCTTCGGTCAAAAAGATTATCTGATAATCTTTTGCAATTCGCCTTAAAACTTCCCTTGCCTTTGCCTCGTTTTCGGCGGGGAAGGTTGCAACGCCCGCCGCCTTAAACACCATTATGCTGTCGCCGTCGCCGACGATTGCCAATTTACCGTTCATATAATATCCTGCAATTTTTTAAATTGTGCGTAAACGCCTCTTAATATCTATATCCCTCATACCCGCAAGCAAACATACAAACAATATGCGCACGTTTGCGTTTTCGGCTCTTCTGCGGAATACGTAATATAAGAAAGGCTGCGCTTTTTCAAGCTCATACTTTCTCTGTGCGAAAAACTCCGTTTCGTAACTTTCAAACACGCGCTCGGCGTCGGTCAAAGGCAGACCCTCCGCCTTATCCTTTAAGCACTTTTTCAAAAACCCGCTGTACGGAGTTCCTTCAAGCGCCTTTTCGGCATTGTCCGAAAACAATTTGTCAAGCTGTTTTATAGAAAGCTTTCCGCCTTCCACATAGCTCTTTTGCGCGTATTCGCTTTCGCTTGAGCGGAGGGCGGTCAAAATGTTCGTCATATCCGCCCTGACGGCTATAAGCTTTTTCAAAACGCCGTTTTTAGAACAGGTTTTTACAAGGTGCTTAAACCTTGCTTTTTCAAATATAATGCCTATTTCCGCGCCCGAAACATCGCCTTCGCTTTCAAAAAGCTTTGCTGTTTCCGAAACAGCCTCCGAAAGCGCGCCGCCCAAGGGCGAATAATTGCCGTCCTTAATGCAGTCCGTTATGGTGCGGATAGAAATAAGCCCCTCAGGAGCGAGCAACTTTTCGACTTCCAGATGCAGATAGTAAGCTTTTAAAATAGCCTTTGCATTGTGGAAATCACGCTCGGACAAAAGATACGCCTGCTCCGCCTGCGACGGTGCGTATTCGCGGATAAACTCGTCGATGGACTGTTCGTCCGCGGTGACAAGCTTTTCATAATCGTAGACCGAACCCACTTCCGCGCCCTTGCCGAAACCGCCTTCCGTAAGAGTGCGGAAAGTTTCTTCCGCGCTGCTTTCGCAAAGCTTTAATATCTTATCTTTTAAAAGATATTTTTCACGTGCGGCAACTACGCCGTTGGTGTACAGTAAGTCCCTTGCCATATCAACCTTTTATGAATATGCGCGACGCGATATCCGCCTGATTTTGCTCTCTGTCCAAAGAAAGCAGCGCGCCGTAAGATAAATCCTTGTCCGAATTCTTTCCCACAAGTATGAAACCGCCGTCTATGTCGGCTTGCGCGGGCGAAACCTTAAGCCCCTTTTCCTTTACAACGTGTAAAGCCGCAACGCCTTTCTGATAACGGTAGCCATGTGCAAACACAATTTCGTCGCCCTCTTCCGCATACGCGGACAAAAGCTTGTCGGCAAGGTACAGCGCGTCGCCCTCTTTGAGGTCGTTTAAACCCGCAAGTGCGCGTGCGTACACCTCGTCTATTACTCCGCGCTTTTCGCCGAGTAATATCTTGGCGCCGTCAAGTCTTGCCGTAGCCGCTTTGCCGTCGAAAATTCCGTCCGTCTTTTGTTTAACTTCCGCCTCTACACCCTTTTTAACGCGTTCGGCGTTTGAAGTTGCCTGCGAAATTGTTTCCGCCGCCTTGCGTTCAGCCTCGGCAATTATAGCCTCCGCCTCTTTCTGTGCGTCGGAAATTATTCTGTCAACAATTGCCTGTTCGTTCATATTAACCTACAAGGGGAATGAGCATTATGGAAATAATAAGTCCTAAAATTGCATAGAACTCTATCATTGCGGGATAGATAATAAGTTTACCGCCAAGCGAATCCTGCTTGCCTACCGCATAGATACAGTTTACTGCCGACTTGCCCTGGAAAATACCCGTAATCAAACCCGATATAGCCATGGGAAGAACTGCGCCCATCATAGCCCAGCCCTGCGACAGCGTCATATCAAGACTTACGGAGCCCGACGCGATAATGCCGATAATAAAGCCGTAAATACCCTGAGTTGCGGGAAGGAGCACGAGAACGAGCACTTTACCGAACTTGTCGGGAGCCTCGCCCAAAACGCCTGCCGCCGCGGTGCCCGTCTTGAAAAGACCGATACTCGAACCGATACCGCAGAGAAGAACGCAAAGCGCTACGCCTATCATTGCAACGGCAAAACCGGTGTAGCCGATTTGTGTAGCCTTTTCGCCGACTTCCTGAAGAACTTCCTGTCCTTCAGCAGCCATAAGTGATAAAAACATATAAAACCTCCAAAAAGATTTATGAAATTTGATACTTAGTTATTGACGCTGATATACTTATGAGTCGAACCGAGCGGGGTAAAGAGATAACCCTCGCCCTCGTAGAACCTGCCGTAGAACTCGACGTACTGAAGTCTTGCGTCGTGAATGTACGCGCCTAAAAGTCCTATTGCAAGGTTGAATACGTGACCTATTACCATAATGGCAACGCCTAAAATTATGGAAAATACGTTACCGCTTGATATGAGCGATACCGAATTTGACGTTATGATATCGGCAATGACCGCGCCCGCCAGCATCAGACCGTAAAGTCTTGCGTAGCTTAAAATATCCGACGCGTAGTTGATTACGCCGTAAGCCGAGCCGAAACCCTTGGTGAATTTGCCTAAAAGCTTTTCCTTTCTGCCCGCGGTGAGTATTGCAACGAGCAAGCTTGCGCCCGCCGTTATTCCGCCGACAAGCTTTAATATAGGAAGGTTGAACTGCTCGACAAAACCCACAATTGCAAGCTCTACGCCGACAGAGAACACAGCCCACACCATTCCGTCAAATATACCGTCTAAAATATGTCCTTCGCGCCAGCACAACACGGCTTTGCATACGTAACCCGCGCACAGCTGAACGACGCCTATAAGCATACTTATAATGAGAAGGGCAGGCACGTTGATTCCCGCAAGCGACCAGCTCATTTCGGTGCCCTGCAAATCGGGCATTACCTTAAACGGAAGAATAGCAAATCCGAAGAACGAGTTGAATAAAAAGCCCCATATTACGGTGAATATACCGCCTATGGCGAACACGCCGCCAAGGCTCTTTATCATATTTTCGCGGCGGGTTTTAAGATAGAGGAAACTTCCGCCGAGTATCATCATTATGCCGTAGCCCATGTCCGCCATAATAAAGCCGAGGAAAATGCTGTAGAAGAACGCCATTACGGTATTGGGGTCGAAGTCGCGGACGTTGGGGGGCGAATACATATTCGTAACCGCCTCGAAATTCTTAACCACCTTATTGTTCTTTAACAGGGTGGGCGGCGTTTCGTCCTCCGCAGGTTTTGAAAACTCAAAGTACATGGGCTTGTCAAGACTTTCAAGCGTGCCCTTTACAATCTCTTCCGCTGCCTTGGGAACGTACGCCTCCAAAAGGAACGTGGACGCAGTGAACATCATCTTTTCGGACGCCTGCGCCTTTTCAAGCTCGAACGCAACGTAGTCGCAGTATATCTTCAAATCGCGCACACCCTTTGAAAGGTTAGCCCACTCAGCATTGTTTTCGCTGAGTTCGCTTTCTAATCTCTCCCGCTCTTCTTTAAGCGAAATATAAAGTTCTTCGCCCGTCTTCTGAACAGCAAAGGGACAGGCTGTAAAGCCCGTTAACTGTAAAACGTCGTCCGTTTTCTGCGCGTCGCTTTTGTGCGTCGCAATTAAAATGAGCGCGCTGTCGTTATCCTCGCCCTCGAAGGAATACGAGGCAAGGGGAACTTCAGCTATATCCTTTATAAAGTTATCCTTCTGCCTTGCGGGGATAGTACCTAATTTTATTTTTGAATGTGCGGTATTTGCAACTTCAAGCGGGTATTTGTAGCCCGAATATATGAGCGCGGCGTTAAGGTCGCGGCGCACCTTGGCAAGCTCGGTTTCAAGCCTGCGCCCGTTATCAAGTACGGCGTTGATTTGCCCTACTACTCCGTCCGCCCACTCTTTCTTGTCCTTTGCGAACATAAACTCAGAATAGGAAATTTCGGGTTCGTCCAAAAGGTCAGTCTTTGTCTTCGCCTGCTTATAGTAATTTTCGGTTGCACGGCAAAGATGCCCGAGAGCGCTTTCGATTTCCGAAAGGTACGCCCTGAGCCCGTCGCAGTCTACTTCTGCGGGATTTGCGTATTGGGTTTGTGAATGGAGCTTAATCTCCGCGGCGCCCGTGCGCTGAAGGGCGTTTAAAATATCGTCCTTATCGTACGACATTGCCGCAAGATTAATCTTGCTCATCTCAGCAACTGCCACGCGATATCCTCCGCACTATTTCGTTCACTATGCCGTCCGTTTCCTTAAGCCTGTCGGCGGCGTACTTCGACGCCTCGGCGCGCTTAACGGTAATTTCGTTGTTATAAGCTTTTTGCGCCTCCTGTTCAGCCTCGCGCACGGCTCTTTCACGGTAAGCCTTGCACTCCGCCTCGCACAGTTTGGCTATCTCGGCTGAGCGAACTTCGGCGTTGCCCGCAATAACGTTCGCCTTCTCAAGCGCAGCCGTCTTTATTTCCACCGCATTTAACTCAGCTTCTTGTATGCAGTCAATAATCGTAGACATAAATAACTCCACGTTAAAATTACTAATTCATTTTATCATATATGCCGAATTTTTGCAAATAAAAAACCGCGCTTTATGTTATCAAAGCACGATTTTTTATAATTATTATCAGCAGTATCCGTACTTTCTGCGCATTGCCACTATGAATACCGCCGAAGTTATCAGTGCGCATATGTCGGCAAAGATTATCGAAGACCACACTCCGTCCAGCTCCCATATAAGCGGGAACACCATTATGCACGTCACCTGATAGACGAGGGTGCGCAAAAATGATATTATGCCTGAAATTAGTCCGTTATTGAGCGCCGTGAACAGCGATGACGCGAACACGCCGTAACCTGCTATTAAAAAGACAATCGAATATATTCTGAACCCGCGCAGGGTCATTTGGAAAAGCCCCTCGTCGTAGCTTATGAACATCCGGCAAAGCGGATAAGAAAGCGCCTCCGAAAGGACGGTCATAGACACGCCGAAAACAGTCACTATAATCAAGCTCTTTCTGAACAGATTTTTAAGTTCGTCCTTATTCTGCGCGCCGTAGTTGTAGCCGATAAGCGGCGCACTGCCCACCGCATAGCCCATAAATACGGCAAAGAAAACCATTACGACATACATTACTATGCCGTAAGCGGCAACGCCCGCGTCGCCCGCGAACTTATCGACCTGCATATTGTATAGCATCATTACAACCGAACTCGACACGTTTGAAAGAAATTCCGACGAACCGTTGGTAAATGATTTTACAAGCGCCCTGCCGTAAAACTTCGTGCCCGTGAGGCGCAGAAGGCTGTTGTTTTTACAGGCAAAGTAAATTACAGGGAATACGCCGCCGAGAACCTGACTTGCAACCGTAGCCGCAGCCGCGCCCGTAAGCCCCAGTTTAAAGCCCGCAACTAAAATTGCGTCAAACACCATATTGGTTACGCCCGCAGCCACCGTCACTATAAGACCCAGCCTCGGCTTTTCCGCAGTGACGAAAAAGCTTTGGAAGATATTCTGTAATATAAAGAAGGGCTGTCCCGCCAAAAGCCACCTGCCGTAAAGCACGCAGTAGTCGTACGTCACTCCCTTTGCGCCGAGAAAAACGGCGACGGGAGGCACGATAAACTGACCTCCTACGGCAATTAATATGCCTATTCCGAAGGTGACGTACACCAGAAGTGAAAAGTAAGCGTTAGCCCTTTCCTTGTTGCCTTCGCCGAGAGTTTTTGAAACGAGCGCACTTCCTCCTGCGCCCACCATAAAGCCGACAGAACCTAAAATTAAGATAAGCGGAAAAATGCGGTTGATTGCCGCAACCGCCTCCGAGCCTGCAAAGTTGGAAATGAACAGCCCGTCTACGACAGTATATATATTTGTAAATACCATCATTATAATAGACGGTGCTACGAACATTAAAAGTTTTTTATAATTGAAATGGTCCGAAAGTTGAATTCTCATACAATAAAAAAGGCACCGAGTGTTTACACGGGCGCAAGCAGTATTATAATGCCTGTTTTTGCCAAAGTCAAACAATTATTCAAATAATTTTGCAAATGTTTAATTTTGCGCGGATTTTAACAAAAACTAACAATTTTTGTTTAAATATAATTTTTTTTGAATATTTATAAATTTTATACAAAATCGTTTGCCTTTGTGAAAGTATAGTGATAATATAAAATCACAATTTCAAAAAAGAGGTATAAAAAATATGAAAAAATTACTTATCGGCTTAGCAACCGCGGCGGTTGCAGCAGCAACAGCATTCTCATTCACAGGCTGTTCAAACAACACACTTACGGTATATACCGAATCGGGCTTTGCTCCTTTCGAATATGTAGCAAACGGAGAGATTGTCGGCGTAGACGTTGAAATTATGAATCTTGTAGGCGAAAAGCTCGGCAAGAAAGTTGTATTTGAAGACGTTAACTTCGATACGATAGTAGACGCAGTTGCAGACGGCAAACTTACAAACGTAGGTGCGGCAGGTCTTTCGGTTACACCGGCGCGTCAAGAAAAAGTTGCTTTCTCGCACGAATATTACACAGCAAATCTCTACGTTATCTATCCTGTTGCCGATGCTGAAACGTATGAAAGCACGACTACGGACAGCAAGACAGGTGTTTATTGGGAATCCATGGCAGGCAAAAAGATAGGTATTCAGGAAGGAACGACGGCAGACTTATTCCTCGGCGACGAGCTTGCAAAAGGTGAAGAACCCGAAGATAACGGTATACTGTACGGCACGGGTGCTGTAAAAACTTCTTACAAGAGCCTCAACGTTGCTGTTTCGGATATAGGACTTAACACAAACGTCGTAATTATTGACGAGCTGCCCGCACAGCAATTAATCAAAGGCAAGTCCAACTTAAAGTGCGCTCCCCTCTACTACAAGGGCGGTGAAAACGAAGAAGACGAGGCTGCTTGCGATACATATGCTATTGCGGTAACAAAGGGTCAGGACGAACTTCTTAAAGCTATAAACGAAGTTTTAGACGAGCTCGGCAAAGAAGGTATTCAGAAACTTGTAAATAAGCATCTCGGACTTTCCGACTAATAATGACGTTAAATTAAACTTATGACCGGAGAAAACTATCTCCGGTTGTATTTGTTTAAAGGTGTATAAAAAATTATGTATTTTCAGGATTTATTTAAAATTATTTCCAGTACGGAATATTTAGGTTACTACCTCGGCGGATTTGCAAACACTCTTGCACTCACGTTTTCCGCCGCTATTATCGGGCTTGTGCTTGGGTTTGTGGTAGCGCTTGTAAAGATTGCGGCGGAACAAAATAAGTGGATGAAAATTCCGTCGGTCATTTGCAATATCTACACTACCGTTTTCCGCGGAACTCCCGTCGCCCTTCAGCTTTTCTTCTGGTGCTTTGCCGTTTTCACTATACCCGGATTTAAACCCTATGCGGCAATTATTACTTTCGGAATAAACAGCGGCGCATATATTTCGGAAAATATCCGCGCGGGTATTTCTTCCGTAGACAAGGGGCAGCTTGAGGCGGGCAGAACGCTCGGACTTTCCTGGACGGTCACTATGGTGCGCGTAATTATGCCTCAGGCGGTTAAAAACATTATCCCCGCAATCGGAAACGAAATTATCGCGCTCTTGAAAGAAACTGCAATTATCGCCCTTGTCGGCGCAACCGTAGGAACGCTTACGTTTGATTTGAGCGCGGCGGCAAACACCGTTACGTTTAAAACTTCTTACGTTGCCGCGTACACCATTGCGGCAATACTGTATCTCGCGGTAGTGTACATATTGGTTTTCGCACTTAAACTTATTGAAAGGAGGCTGAAAAAGAGTGAAAAAAGATAAGCATAAGTTTATTAAAACTCAGGTAACTCCCGTTGAGCCGTGCGACGAAAGCGCAATGATAGAGGTTCAGCATCTTACAAAGAAATTCGGCGAACTGTGCGTCCTTGATAACATCAGCGAAAAGATTATGGCAGGCGAAAAGGTAGTAATCATCGGTCCGTCAGGCAGCGGTAAAAGTACATTCTTGCGGTGTCTGAACGTTCTTGAAGACCCTACAGACGGTTACGTTTTCTTCGAGGGAAGTAACCTTTGCGATTTAAGCCTTGACATCAACGTTCATAGACGGCACATGGGAATGGTGTTCCAGCAGTTCAATCTTTTCAATAATATGAACGTATTGAAAAACATTACCCTTGCGCCAGTACACATTGCGTTGCATAATTTGCGCCAGACAAAGCTGAAAAACACTTGCACAAAATTCACGAATCTTTTTACCAAAAACAAAAAAGAGCTTATACCCATAGAAAAAACCGCAAAGCAGATTAAGCAGGAGGCAAACGATAACGCCATCAGACTGTTGACAAGAATAGGACTTGAGGACAAGGCAAACGTTTACCCCTCCACTCTCTCCGGCGGTCAGAAACAAAGAATAGCCATAGTGCGCGCGCTTGCAATGAACCCCAAGGTTATGCTGTTCGACGAACCCACTTCCGCTCTCGACCCCGAAATGGTAGGCGAAGTTCTCGAGCTTATAAAGGAACTTGCCGACGAGGGTATGACAATGGTAATTGTCACACACGAAATGGGCTTTGCGCGCGAGGTCGCAACAAGAGTTCTCTTTATGGACGGCGGCAAGATACTTGAACAGGGCACGCCCGAACACATCTTCTCCCATCCCGAAAACGACAGGCTTAAAGAGTTTTTATCAAAAGTTCTGTAAAAGTTTATATGTGGATAACTCTATTCATAATTTACTCATTATTTGTCGAAAAAAGTTCGTTTTTGCGAATAATTGAATATATGTGAATAAATTGTGGATAAAAAAATTCAAAGTTCTTATTTTAAAACTTTCCACATACAATATTGTGGACAACTATATGTGGATAACCTACCCCCCCTGCCTCATTACAAGACTTTGCCTATGAAAGCATACCCTCTTACGGAAATTTGAAAAAATCGGTAAAAAGGGTATTGACAAGTTAAATTGACTGTGGTATACTTTATTTACAATTGAAGAGGGCTTATTTAAGTCGAGGGAGTAATTTTCGTTTGGCGCGGCAATGCGCTTAAACGTATCGAACCCGTCAATACAGCGGTGTTACCGCTCGGGGCAGAATTAAAAAATGAGACTCGTATTTGCGATTAAACGCAATACGGGTCTTTTCTTTTTGGCATAATATCCACTCTTCGGAATAAATATTTGTGAGGTGTTTTATGATTTTGGCATTTGTTACGGCTGTTCTCTTTCTGGCGCTCATTGTCGCGGGCG
This sequence comes from Clostridia bacterium, assembly GCA_029061155.1. Lineage (GTDB taxonomy): Bacteria > Bacillota > Clostridia > Christensenellales > Borkfalkiaceae > Coproplasma. The sequence goes on along the minus strand of JAIDSQ010000174.1, from coordinate 3,035 downwards.
TAACGTTTTTTACGCTGCGTTATGTAAACGAGAAAAAGTGCAAAGTGAAAAAGGGCATACCCTATGTAGTTTCGTGGTTGATGATAGGAATTGGCGCTTTGCTGCTGTTCCTTATTCCCGGTTCTTTCCACACGGTTGACGCGGGCACGGTAGCCGTCGTCAAGGAGTTCGGCGTGATTTCCAACGTCGAGGGCGCGGGAATGTATTTCGACTTCTGGCTCACCCGCAAGTATGAAATATACGACGCGAAGGTGCAGCAGGTTGAAGTTAATATGGACGCCTACACTTCCGACGCGCAGTCAATGGAAATTTCCATGGTCGTACAGTTTCAGATCCGTCAGGACAACGTTGAAGAAATCGCGCTCAACTACGGCGGGCTGGAGGCGCTGACCAACAGAATACAGAGCGTGGCAATCGAACGCACAAAGGCGACGCTTTCCCAATATCAGGCGGAAAAGCTGATTGAAGAGCGCAACAAGATTTCCCCCACTGTAGAAAACGAAATTTCCAATGCGATAGGCGATAAGTACTACGTTACGTTCAACAGCGCGGTTCTTACTGATATCACGTTCTCCGACGCATTCGAGGCGGCTGTTGAGGCTAAGATGATGGCGCAACAGGAAAAACTTCAGGCGCAATACGAGAACGAGAAAAAGAAGGAACAGGCTGAAACGGCGCTGTACGTTGCTCAGCAGGAGGCTCAGGCGTTGCTTGCAAAGGCTCAGGCGGAGGCAGACGCTGAAGTTGCGGCGGCTACCGCAGAGGCGCGGGCAATTATGCTCAAGAGTGTTGAGGTTGCAAGAATGCTCGGCTACACGGTTACGGAAACTCAAAATACTTCTCAAAGCGGTGAAACTGAGACGGTCTATACCATTGTATACGACGAACTGCACACAGGCTCGGATATCGCCGATTATATGAAGTATATCGAATACCTTTCGGCGTGGGACGGCAAGCTCCCCGAAGTGGTTGCAGGCGACAGCGGATTTATGATTACCGTACCCAATATAAAGGAATAATATCTGCTGATACTTAGGAAAACATTAAAACTCCACCCGCTTAGCGGGTGGAGTTTTATTTTTTGTCATAACTCATTATTAACAGCGAGCATAAATGTATTCTTTTATTGCCCTCCAAGCAAAACCGAATATGGCACCCAAAACGGTCGATACAAACTCACCAGTCGGGTCAACATTCATTACAGGGTTGTTGTTACAGTAAGCGTAGAGATTAAGTCCGTTTATCGATTCGGGGTCGGCGTATCGCACGCTGTCCATATTAAGGAATCTGCCGACTGCAGGGTCGTAGTAACGCGTTTGCAGATAATACAAGCCTGTTTCTGTATCGTAGAAATAACTTCTGTACCTGAACGGATTAAGGCTACCTATAGTACTTGCCTTTCTTCCGCTTACCTTATGATTACCCCACGCATCGTAAATATATTCTACCACAATAGCGCCCGCGCTGTCAAGGATGGATATTTTTAGGCTATATAGAAACAGGGCGGATATCTCTATCCGCCCTGCCTATTAATTTAAGGTACTCAAGCTTACGGTATGATTACACCACGCGTCGTATGCGTACAGTGCTATTAACTGACAGTCTTTTGTATAGATATGTGTTATATCACCCTGCGTGTTCTTAAAGAATTATCCATTATTTATAGTATTGCAATATTTAATGTATAAAAAATTCTACACCCAATAGTAATGCAACATTTTTCATTTCTTTACAGGTCATGTAGCCAATACAATCCTCATGTCTTTCACCTTCAAATTCATATGTTATGCAAACGAATCGTGGCAAAAGTCCATTAAATAAACTTATCCAAGCAGTCAATGATTTAACAGTATAAAAATCAAAACGCTTAATATCCTTAAAATTAAGAGATAAAGTATGTTTACCTCTATTTATATTTGGGTAAGCTATTTCAATTTTATCATTTTCTATCTGTAAAAAATTTTTTTTAGATTTTGAACATAGATAAGAAAATATAATGAACATTGAATATAAAACAGCACAGATAGCAATCGCTATTAAAACGTTATAGTCTTTGTCGACAATGGTTATAATAATACAAGCTATTATTCCGGGTAAAAATAATATGCTCCAAAGAATCAAAGCTGGCTTAAAACAAGCTTTGTTTAAATAAATTATCATTAAAACTCCTTTTTTAAAGCATATTTTGCAAGTGCCCAAGCCGCTTTAAAAGCATATACTCCTACAAGTAAAGAGGTTCCATGAAATAATAAAAACTTCTTTATGCCTAATTTATGTCCTGGTATTTTTAAACCTGTTACACCGCCAACATATCCACCAATAAATGACGTAATTCCACTCAATGCATTCATACCAGTTTCAATAAACATATCATTCCAATTAAATTCTTCTTGATCGCTAATAGCTGTTCGCACTACATAACCTAAGCCGCCAGAAACAGCTGACGCTCCAGCACTAATAGCAAATGCGCCAATTCCACTTATCGCAAATGAACCTATGGTCAACGTTTCACCTGCCGCAACAGCAACACCGACTCCAGCTCCTAAAGCAACAGCAACACCGATTCCAGCTCCAGCAATTGCCCCGCCAAGCGTACTACCTAAATATGTTCGGAATGAAACATCACCGTCAAATAACTTACCGTTTCCCAAATCTTTTACAACGGCTGAACCTAAACCAAATAATGCGCCAATACCTGCACTTAATCCTACTATGGATAAAATCGCACTAATTGTTAACGCAAAATGTCCGCTCGGGTCCATATTCATAACAGGATTATTAGCGCAATAAACATAGAGGTTTAAACCGTTGGTTGCCTCGGGGTCGGCGTAGGATACGCTGTCCATGTTAAGGAATCTGCCGACTTCGGGATCGTAATATCGCGTTTGCAGGAAGTACAAGCCTGTTTCTGTATCGTAGAAATAACTTCTGTACCTGAACGGATTAATGTTACCTATAGTACTTGCCTTTCTTCCGCTTACCTTATGATTACCCCATGCATCGTATTTGTATTCTACAACACTTGCGCCGTCTTT
>JAIDSQ010000173.1:7072-10307 GCA_029061155.1 Clostridia bacterium | reverse complement strand
TTGCATTTTTATCTTGATTATGATAAAATAAATAAAATATATTTTTTACGAAAATGCAAATGAAAAAGCTTATTCTTAAAACCGCGCTGATAACTATATCCGCAGTCGTTATTGCCTGTTTGACGGTGTTCTCGCTTTGGCTTGTAGGTTCACCGCAGACAATGGCAACCTCGTGCGAAAAAACGGGGAATTATTCCTTCGCAGTTACCTGCGCGGGTTTACGCTATAAATACACAAAAGACGTTTACGACCTCGCACGGTGCGTCGATAATGCAATTTTATCGGGCAAGGACAACCTTATATGCGAACACGGCGAAAAGCTTTTAAACGACGAAAAGCTTGACGATGTATGTAAAACAAAGGACGGCGCCATTCCCGAAAACACGGCGGGTGTTCCCTTCGGCTACAAAGCCTATATCTGCGGACATATAGCCGTTGCCGAATACCGTCTCGGCGATATAGAAAAGGCGGTAAAAACTGCGCTTACGGGCGGTGAAAATTCATTCCCCAAACTTGTAATAGAAGTTACTTCCAAGGGCGACAAGACTTCGGCAAACGCCGTTTTGTCGGCTTTGGATACGCTTGAACAAACCGAAGAAACAAAAGCCCTGTCTCAAATACTCAAAAATATATAACCTAATGGAGCGCATTATGAGTAAAATCGTCAAAGAAGCTTTAACGTTCGACGACGTGTTGCTTGTTCCGTCAGCGTCTGACGTGTTGCCTGCAACCGTTGATTTGCACACCACTCTGTGCAAGGGCATTAACCTCAACATTCCGCTTTTGAGCGCAGCAATGGACACCGTTACCGAAAGTAAACTTGCAATAGCAATGGCAAGGGAAGGCGGTATCGGTGTTATTCATAAGAATATGACCATTGAAGAGCAGGCAATGCAGGTAGACAAGGTTAAAAGGAGCGAACACGGCGTCATTACCGACCCTTTCCACCTGACCCCCGACCACCCAGTATCAGATGCGTGCGAGCTTATGGCAAAGTACAAAATAAGCGGCGTGCCCATCACTTTGAACGACAAGCTTGTAGGAATTCTTACCAACCGCGATTTGCGTTTTGAAACGGACTTTGAGCAGCCCATTTCAAACGTAATGACAAAGGACAACCTCATAACCGCCCCCGTGGGCACTTCTTTGGACGAGGCGCAGAAAATTCTCGGCAAGCACAGAATAGAAAAACTTCCCATAGTAGACAAAGACGGCTACCTTAAAGGTCTTATAACCATAAAGGATATAGAAAAATCAATTCAGTACCCCAACAGCGCAAGGGACGCAAACGGCAGACTTCTTGTCGCCGCTGCAATCGGCGGTTCGGCGGACGTTTTGGAAAGGGTTGCCGAACTTATCAAATCAAAGGTCGATATGCTCGTTTTAGACTCCGCGCACGGACATTCAAAGGGTATTATCGACGCCGTTAAAAAAGTTAAAAAAGCATATCCGAATATACCCCTCGTTGCGGGTAACGTGGTTACCGCCGAGGCAACGCGCGACTTAATGGAGGCGGGCGCGGATATAGTAAAGGTTGGCATAGGTCCCGGCTCAATCTGCACAACGCGTATCGTAGCGGGCATAGGTATGCCCCAGCTTACCGCAGTTTTAGACTGCGCGGAACAGGCCGATAAACTGGGCAAGCGCATAATCGCCGACGGCGGTATCAAGTATTCGGGCGATATAGTAAAAGCCCTCGGCGCAGGCGCAAGCGCGGTAATGATAGGCTCTCTTTTTGCCGGCACGACCGAGTCCCCCGGCGAACTCGAAATATATCAGGGCAGAAGTTTCAAGTCCTATCGCGGCATGGGCTCGCTTCCCGCAATGGCAAAGGGCGGCAAGGACAGATATTTCCAGAGCGACGCCAAAAAGTTTGTTCCCGAAGGCGTTGAAGGCAGAGTGCCTTACCGCGGCGCAATTGCCGATATAATCTTCCAGCTTATGGGCGGACTGCGCGCAGGTATGGGCTACACGGGCTGCGGCGATATCGAAACTCTGAGAAAGAACGCAAAGTTCGTCAGAATGACTTCGGCGTCGCTCACGGAATCTCACCCCCACGATATCAGTATCACGAAAGAGGCGCCCAACTACTCACCCAAAAACTAACACATAAAGACCGCATATATACTTCGCATAACATTGTTGCACTGCGGGAACCCTCAGTTACATACTTCTTGTATGCGCCTTCGGGTTTTCCTCGTGCGCCTCGTTCTGCTCGTATCTCTGCGGTCTTGGTTTTTATTAACTTTTATTAACTGATAATAAAGGAGAACTATGACGCACCAAAAAGTTTTAGTTTTAGACTTCGGCGGACAGTACAATCAGCTTATTGCAAGAAGAGTAAGAGAGCAGGGCGTTTACTGCGATCTTATGCCCTGTGAAATGAGCGTTGAAAAGATAAAAGAATATTCTCCGATAGGCATAATATTCACAGGCGGTCCCAACAGCGTTTACGAAGACGGTAGTCCCTCGGTTGACCCAGAAATCTTTAAACTCGGCATACCCGTTTTAGGTATTTGCTACGGCAGTCAGCTTACGGCGCACCTTTTAGGCGGCACGGTGGAGCGCGCCGACGCCTCCGAGTACGGCAAAGTTGAAATAGACTATCAGCCTTCAAAGCTAACCAAGGACATGCCCGCGCGCGCCGTGTGCTGGATGAGCCATACCGACAGAATAACCAAACTTCCAGAAGGTTTTAAAACTATTGCCTCAAGCGGCAACTGTCCATACGCCGCGTTCGGTAACGAGACGGCAAAAATTTACGGTGTGCAGTTTCACCCAGAAGTTAACCACACCCAATACGGCACAAAGCTTTTGCACAATTTCCTCTACGGAATATGCGGAGCTGTCGGCGACTGGACGATGTCAAACTTCGTTGAAAGCAAGATTGAAGAAATCAAAAACAAAATCGGCAATAAAAAAGTGCTTTGCGCAATGTCGGGCGGGGTTGACTCCGCAGTTGCCGCAACACTTATTCACAAGGCTGTGGGCAACAACTTAACCTGCGTTTTCGTCGACCACGGACTACTCAGAAAATACGAGGCGGAAGAGGTAATGTCCGTATTTAAGGACGGACTTAAAATGAATCTTATAAAAGCCGACGCAGGCGAAGTGTTCCTCGGAAAATTAAAGGGCGTAACCGACCCCGAAAAAAAGAGAAAAATTATAGGCGAAGAATTTATCCGCGCATTTGAAGTGCAGTCCAATAAGATAGGCAAAGTAGACTTCCTCGTAC
>JAIDSQ010000173.1:0-7062 GCA_029061155.1 Clostridia bacterium | reverse complement strand
TCCTCGTACAGGGCACAATCTATCCCGACGTAATCGAGAGCGGAAAGGGCAAAAGCGCGGTAATCAAAAGCCACCATAACGTGGGAGGACTTCCCGACGTGGTGGATTTCAAAGAGATTATAGAACCCCTGCGCGACCTTTTCAAAGACGAAGTGAGAAAAGTAGGCTTTGAACTGGGACTTCCCAAAAGCGTGGTAATGCGCCAGCCCTTCCCGGGGCCGGGGCTTGCCATAAGGATAATGGGCGAGGTTACAAAGGAAAAGCTTGAAACCCTGCGCGACAGCGACTATATTCTCCGCGACGAAATTGCAAAGGCGGGCTTGGACGGGGAGATATGGCAGTACTTCACCGTAATTACGGACAGTAAAACGGTGGGGGTACAGGGCGATTTCAGAACATATGAAAACGTTATAGCAATCCGCGCGGTAACGTCAGTTGACGCGATGACCGCCGACTGGGCGCGTATTCCGTACGACGTTCTGGAAAAAATTTCCACCCGCATTACCAACGAGGTCAAGCACGCAAACAGAATAGTATACGACATAACCTCAAAGCCCCCCGCAACCATAGAGTGGGAGTGAAAAACGCATATTAGCGTCGCATCTCAATAGCTTTTCCGCAATGTTGTATAACAATTAATTTCCCCCTTTGACCCCAAAAAAGTTTGACTTTTTTAATAAATCTGATATAATATTAAAGTAATTTAATAACGAAACGACACAAGTAGCGGGGCAAATCCCGCGTAAAACTGATAACGGAACGCATATTCCCGAAGGTTTTACTTGTGTCTTTTTTTGTGTAAAAAAGGAGTGTATATGGAAACGGAAAATCAATATTTAGGAACGGAAAAGATACCAAAGCTGATGCTTAAATTTTCAATACCCTGCGTATTGTCATTACTTGTCAGCGCACTGTATAACATCGTCGACCAGATATTCGTCGGCAACAGCGAACTGAGCGTTTTAGGCAATGCGGCAACGGGCGTTGTATTCCCCATTTTCATAATAGCGCAGGCTTTTGCCTGGTGTTTCGGCGACGGCTGCGCGGCGTACTTAAACATTTGTCAGGGTGCGAACAATTCACAGAACGCGCATAAGTCGATAGGCACGGGACTTACTTTAACCGTAATATCAAGCTTGGTTTTAATGGCGGTATTCTTCCCGCTTAAAAGTCAGATATTATCTACGTTCGGCGCAACTGCGGACGAAATCAACGAATTGGGCGAAGTAGTCAAACCGGGCAGTTTAAACTATGCAATAGAATACTTCAACATAATTCTCGCGTTCTTCCCCGTGTTTATGGCAATGAATATGATGAACGCCGTAATCCGCGCGGACGGAGCTCCCGGCTGGTCAATGATATCAATGCTTTCGGGCGCATTTATAAATATTGTGCTCGACGCAATATTCATACTCGTATTGCACTGGGGAATGGCGGGCGCTGCCTGGGCTACCGTAATAGGACAGACAGCCTCGTTTGGCGTAAGTTTATTCTACTTTATTTGCAAGACAAAAACCTTTAAATTAAATCTTAAAAGTTTCATTCCCGATTTTAAAGAGATTTCAAACGCTTTAAAACTCGGCGCGTCGTCGTTTATTACTCAGATGACGATTGTAATAATTTCGCTTGTGTGCAACATTATGCTTGCAAAATACGGCGCAATGTCCGATTACGGCGTCAATATTCCCATCGCACTTATTGCGGTAGAAAGCAAGGTGTTCACGGTTGTTGTTAACATAGTAGTAGGTATAGTGCTTGGCTGTCAGCCCATAATAGGCTACAATATAGGCGCAAAAAATACCGAACGCGTCAAAAATACCTACCTGTATATTTTGCTGTGCACGGTTGTAGTAGGCGTAGCGTTTACTATTCTGTTCGAGGCTGCGCCCCGCGCGGTGGTAAGCATATTCGGCAAACCTGACCCCGAACAGGGCATCGACCCCGACCTGTACTGGGATTTCGCAACTAAACTATTCAGAATATTCTTGATGTTCGTCACGTTTACCTGCACAATCAAGATGTCGTCAATCTTCTTTCAGGCTGTGGGCAAACCCGTGTTTGCGATAGTTTCCTCGCTTGTAAGAGACTTGGTTATATTCGTTCCCTTAATTTGCACGATGCCTATTTTTATGGGAATAGAAGGTATTTTATGGTCGGCGGTAATTGCCGACAGTGTGGCGATACTGGTAACTATTGCACTTACGCTGATATACTGGCGCGGAATTAAAAAACAACAATAATGGGCGGCGGCGCTTTAAAGCGCCGCCGTCCTTTTAAGTACAGCCGTCAATGGCAAATATAAAGTACATGCGGATACAATCGTGCATACCGTCTGCGGCAGCATAGCCATAAGCGAGGCGTAAAAATAAGTCAGCGCCGTAAGGGAAGACCACCCGTAAAACATCGGACAGATTATATCGTCCAAAAGCGTAAAACACACCGTGCATACGGCGGCAAGCCCCGCAACCGTTAAAAGTTCTAAAACGTTCGCGACGTCTTTGCCCCTTTTCTGTAATACGAACAACACGTCGAACGCCGCGCACATAACCGCGCACAGCCCGCATATTACCCACAAAAGTACGGTAACAGTCGTTTTGTACAGAACGGAAATTTTAATAAGTCCCAAAATATTACATACCGCGCACAAAACGGCTAAACCGCAAAGCACGAAGTTGGCAATTACCGCAAGATAAAGGGGGTAATGCGAATACGAGTTTTTGCTTATATGTCCTACAGCGCCGAACAGCGCGCCGAAAGAAGGGTAGTAGACAATATACAGTATGAACGCCGTGGGCGAAAACCCGAATATTGCGCACCTTAAAATCGAAAACGCCGTTCCGCAAATTGCGCCCGCCTTCGCGCCGAACACTACGGAAAAACACAACAATAAAAGCGTTACTACTTCCACGCCGACGACTGCGGAAAACACAATCTGTCCGCCTATCAAAAGCGCGCACATTATAGCCGTATACGCAACAAGCTTAGACGGAGTAAGTTTTTTGGGAGTAATGCCTTGCATAATTACCAGTTAGACGAACTCAGCTCGTATACTAAAGCGTAAGTTTCGCCCTCTACGCAGGGAATACCCGAAACGCCGTACGCGCCCTTGTACAGTGTAATTCCGTTGTATACGAAAGTGCTGTCGTCGCTGGCGTAGGGTACGCCGTCCTTTTCTCTAAGCGTGGTATAAACCGTCCAGTCGTAACCCGAATAGGAGTTTGCAGTCGAACTTACCGTCTTGCTCGAAACGCCCAAAACGGAGGTAATAAAAAAGCCGTACTGGCTTTCCGAGCCCTCGAATGTAATTACGCCGTCCTCTTTAAGCGCGTCTAAATAGTCCTTCATAGAAGTTTTGTCGCCTATGGTCATCACGTCGGAAGAGGCTGTAAAGGCGTAGCTTATGGAATAGCCCTGATCTATTTTCATCGGTTCCAACGGGTCGCCGGGTTCGTAGGTTTCACAGCCCGCAAATGCGAACAAAACCGCGACCCCTAAAATTGCTAAAAGTGATGTTAAAAATTTTTTCATATGTTGCTCCTTCGGGTATTTAACCCGTAAAAAAATTCTCCTTGGAAAAGGAGAAGGCGCAAAACAAATAACCGTACGTAATTTCGTACAGTATCTCCGTTTTTCCGCGTCCCCTCGGAAATTAATAGAGTGCATAAAGGGCAGGTCTTCCGGCTTACAACGGAGGTGTTTTTATCCGCGCGTTCCTTCCCGAAAATTCAGTGAAACGCGCGCACCGTCCGAAACGGCAGCGGGGGCTGCGGAGCAATTGGCTCAGACTTCCCTATTAAACGCCCGTATCTTATCGGGGCGTACCGTTTATGCGAATATTAAACTGATAAAATGATATAATTTGTTCAAGCATTTGTCAAGCAATTGACATTACCTCGGGCGATATTATATAATAGCGTTATGAAAAAGAATTTGAAGTTCCGCGCCGCAGATATTGCCGAGTGCGCTATTTTCATTGTTTTAATGGTTGCGGCGACTTACATTCAGATACCTTTTCCGCTTGTTCCTTTAACTTTCCAGACAGTAATAAGCGTGCTTGCAGGACTTCTTCTCGGCTGGAAGAAGGGCGTTATAAGTATGTCGGTCTACTGTTTTATGGGGCTTGTCGGACTGCCCGTATTCACTGCGGGCGGAGGATTTTCTTACGTTTTAAAACCCTCCTTCGGCTACATAGTTGGCTTTATCGCTTCGGCGTTCGTCGGCGGGCTTATACTCGGCAATGGCGAACAGTCTCTGCGCCGCTACATAGCGGCAAGCTTATGCGCTTTTATATCCGATTACGCTGTGGGAATACCATACTGTATAGTCGCGGCTAAACTTTTAGGCGTAGAGAATCTTACGGAACTGCTTATAATAGGCAATCTTGTGTATATGCCCAAGGACGCGGTGTTAAGCGTACTTGCCGCGTTTCTCGCAAAGTCGGTCGTTCCCGCGATACGCCGCAAAGCAGGCATTAAACGCTAAACAACTTTTTTAAAGTTTGCATATACATACGGTATGCAAAAAACCATATCCGTAATAAATTTAAACGCAATAAAAAATAACGCTTTAAAGGTCAGAAAGCTCTGCAAAGGCCGCAAGCTGTATGCGGTGGTAAAAGCCGACGCCTACGGTCACGGCGCGGAAATTGTAAGCGCGTATATCGAAGATATTGTCGACGGTTTTTGCGTAGCGATAGTGGACGAAGGCGCGTCGCTAAGAATAGCGGGTATTTCAAAACCCATTCTCGTATTCACACCGCCCCTCGACGAAGAGGACGTATTACGTGCCAAATCGTATAAACTAACAGTCACGGTAAACAGCGTTAAAACGGCGCAGCTTATAAAAGATTTACCCTGCCACGTAAAAGTAAACACGGGTATGAACCGCCTGGGTTGTAACGTTAACGAACTGCCGGAAATTTTAAGCGCACTTCCCCCCGACAGCGTAAAAGGCGTATATTCGCACTTTTACGCCCCGCACGATATTACGGCGCGTGATAAACAGTTTGACGTTTTCAGTACAGCTGTAGGGCTTGTAAAAAAAATAAATCCAAAGGCAACCGCGCACATATCGGCAAGCGGAGGAATACTTGCGGGAGATAAATACCTTTTGGACGGGGCGCGCGCGGGCATACTTCTTTACGGCTACACGCCGTATGACTGCGGGCAGAAGTTTCAACCCGCGTTAAAGGTTTATGCAAGGCGCACTCAGGTTACGCCCTTTATAGGCGGGGGAGTGGGTTACAACACTGCGGAAGAAAAATACGACAAACTTTGCGCGTACAGATGCGGTTATGCAGACGGCTTTTTCAGGACTGTTCCGCTTGGTGAAAAAACGCTGTGTATGGACGCGTTTTTAAAAAAGGACGGCGGAGAGTACGAGTGCGTGATGGATAACGCGGAAGAGTACGCAAAAAGGTGCGGAACTATTTCCTACGAGGTGTTGACAAACGCCACGCACCGCTCGGAGAAATTCTATGTCAGATAAACAGCAAATACGCGACAAAATAAAAATCAAGCGCAAGTACTTTCAGGGCATAAGGCGCGAAATGGCGGACTTAGCCATACTCGATAATTTTATAAACGCGTTTTCCGAGTACGAAAGTTTTTTTATATACAACTCCTTCGGGCTTGAAGCAAATACAAAACTCATTATAAACGAACTTTTAAAGTCGGGCAAAAGCGTTTACCTTCCCCGCGTGGAAGGTGACAATATAGTAGCCGTACCCTACGGACAAACCAAAAAGGGAACCTTCGGTATCGAAGAGCCGACGGGACAAGCCTATGAAGGCGGAATAGAAGTAACAATAATTCCTCTTCTCGCCGTAAATTCAAAGGGCGTAAGGATAGGCTACGGAAAGGGCTATTACGACAGATATTTAAAAAACGTAAACACATTAAAGGTTGGCTTGGGCTACGATTTCCAGAGAGAGGAATTTGAAGGGGAGCCGCACGACGTTCCGCTCGACTTATTTTTATGTGAAAAGGGGATATACTTTTATGGAACTGACAACTAAACAGAAAAGACAGCGCATACTGCTTGAAATAAAGGATATTTTGCAGGGCGCGGCGTTCCCGATAATGTTACAGCTTGTATTAAGCGCGTCAGTAATACTCTTCGCGGACTACTCGCTCGAAATCGGTATACAGGTGTTTGCCCTCGTTTTCGGCGAAATTCTTTTGATAGGCTCGTATATTTTATTCGGCAGACAGAACGGTGTCACGGCGTACAGGCGCACAATTCAGGGCGAAAGCAAGAGAAAGATAAATGTGGACGATATTACGGTCTACTACCGCACCGGCGAATACGCGCTGTGGAAGGGAATTGTAATAGGCGCGGTAAGCGTAATTCCATTTATGCTGTTTGAGTTTATACAGTGCCTTGCGCCCAATATCGTGTGCGAGTTTATCGTAAAATACGCTTTCGGCTGGGCGTCGTACCCCTTTATAGTGATAGGTCAGATTCCCTCTGTGGGCAAGCTTTCCGAATGGCTCAACTTCATATGGATAGTCGTGCCCGTGGGTGTGCATCTCGGCGCATACATATGGGGCGGCTACGGCGAAAAGAAACGCCAGCTAATGGTGAAAGAGGCGCAGGAATTAAAGGGCAAGCGTAAAAAATGAGAATAATTTCAGGTAAATACAGGGGCATGAACCTTACCCAGTTTCAGGGCAAAGAAATCCGCCCCACCGCCGACAGAGTAAAGGAAAGCCTTTTCAACATTCTTTCGGACAGGGTGTCGGGAGCTAAGGTTTTGGACCTGTTTTGCGGCAGCGGCAATTTAGGCATAGAAAGTCTTTCGCGCGGAGCCGCACATGTAAGTTTTAACGACGTTTCAAAGGACAGTATCTCGGTCCTTAAGAAAAACCTTGCAAGGCTCAAAGACGAAAATTATACCGTGACTGCTCTCGATTACAGGCAGTGCCTTGCGTCGGGGCAAAAATACGATTTAATCTTTATCGACCCGCCTTATGCGTCGGAGGCAGGCATTTCCGCACTTGAAATATTCGGAGCTTCAGGACTACTTTCGGAAAACGCAATCGCCGTGTTCGAGCGCGACAA
>JAIDSQ010000172.1 GCA_029061155.1 Clostridia bacterium | reverse complement strand
ACCTTGTCTTTGGTAAAACCAAAGTGTTCAAAAAGCAACTTAGCGGGACCCGAAACGCCAAAATCGTGCATTGCAATAACTTCGCCGAAGTCCTTCGCGTATTTGTACCAGCCAAGGTGTGAACCTGCCTCAACGCACACCCTTGCTTTTACGGAGGAGGGGAGAACGTGTTCCTTGTACTCGTTAGTCTGCTTTTCAAACTCTTCCGTACAAGGCATTGAAACAACGCGCGCCTTTATACCCTCGTTAGCAAGAATTTGCTGTGCGCCGACGCAAAGTTCAACTTCCGAACCTGTGCCGATAAGCAGAACGTCGGGTTTCCCCTCGCAGTCGGAAAGTATATAACCGCCCGTCATTGCCGTTATCCCCGAAGTTTTGTGCTGCATAAGATTTTGTCTTGAAAGGACAATAACGGTAGGGGAATTGGTCGTAAATGCCGATATATACGCCGCCGCGGTCTCTTTGCCGTCGCAGGGGCGGAACACTTTTATATTGGGAACGGAGCGCAGCGCAACAAGCTGTTCAACAGGCTGATGGGTGGGTCCGTCCTCGCCGACGCCGATAGAATCGTGAGTCAATACGTATATTACGGGAATATTCATAAGCGCACTCAATCTGATGCCGCCCTTCATATAGTCGGAGAACGAGAAGAAGGTGGAGCAAACTATCCTGAGTCCGCCGTGTAGCTGAATACCGTTACATATAGCCGCCATTGCGTGTTCGCGGATACCGAAGTGTATATTGCAACCTTCTCTGTTTTCAGGCGAGAAGTAACCTTTACCTTTAAGCTCCGTCTTGGTTGAAGGGGACAGGTCGGCTGAACCCGACATAAGATTAGGCATTACGTTTGCAAGTCTGTTCAATATCTTTCCGCCTGAAACCCTCGTAGCCTCGTCGTTTCTGAAATTGAAAAGTTCGGGCATATCGTAGAATTCGGGGTCATAGCCCGACATAAACTTATGGTACTTTTCCGCAAGGTCGGGATATTCGTGTTCATACTTCTTAAACAGCTCGTTCCATTCGCGTTCCTTTTCAAGCTTAGCTTCGGCAAGGTTTAAGCAGTGGCGCTTAACGTCCTCGGGCACGCAGAAAGGTTCTTCCGTCCAATTGTAAAACTCCTTCATCTTATTAAGATTATCCACACCCATAGGCGCGCCGTGAACGTCGGGAGTACCTGCAAGGGGGGAACCGTAGCCGATTACGGTACGGCAGATAATAATAGAGGGGCGCGTCAAATCACTCTTAGCGCGAATGAGCGCAGCTTTAAGTGCGGCAAGGTTGTTTGCGTCGCTGACACGTATAACCTGCCAACCCTGCGCCGCAAAGCGCGTAGCGGGGTCTTCCGAGAATGTCGAGCTCGTCTTGCCCTCTATGGTGATGTCGTTTTTATCGTAAAGGAGAATTAATTTACCGAGCTTTTGAGTGCCCGCAAACGAACACGCCTCATAACCCATACCTTCTTCAAGACAGCCGTCGCCGCAGAGTACGTACGTGAAGTGGTCTACAACGGGGAAATCGGGTCTGTTGAATATAGAGGCAAGGTGCGCCTCGGCAACGGCAAAGCCTACCGCATTGCCCAAGCCCTGACCGAGAGGACCGGTTGACGCCTCAACACCGTCCGTAGTGCCGTATTCGGGGTGACCGGGCGTTTTGGAACCGAACTGCCTGAAATTCATCATATCTTCCTTTGTTACGTTATAGCCGAACAGGTGAAGAAGAGAGTACAGCAGCATAGAGCCGTGACCCGCCGAAAGAACAAATCTGTCGCGGTTATCCCAACGGGGATTTTTATAACTGAAATTCAAAAAGTCGGCAAACAATTCGTAGCCCATAGGCGCCGCGCCTATACAAATACCGGGGTGACCGGAATTAGCCTTCTGAATTGCTTCGGCAGACAATATTCTTATCGTATCCACGCTCTTTTTTGCAACTGACATATATATCTCCTAAAATAATTTATTGTATAAAATTCTTTAAATTTTGAGTGTTTAAAAAGCTGTACTTTGAAAGGAAGTTCAAAAGCCATTTTGCCATAATCTTGTTTCCGCCCTTGGTGTTGCTTTCAAAGTTTATGGGCATTACGGGGTCGTGAACGCTCATTCTTACAAGCGTCCAGCCGTCGCCGCAGTCTTTCCCGAAATTAATTCTTGCACCCTCGTAATTGACGTCGGCAAGCGTTAAACAACTTGCAGAAAGTGCGCAAGCCTTTAAATCTTCAATAACAGTATTGCCTTCTTTTCTAAAGTCGCAATCGTCGTTAAAACTTATTCTCACTTCCGCGCTTTCAACAGGCTCGGGAAGAGTTGCAATAAGGCCTGTAAGTTTTTCGTCCTCTAACGACGACAGACAAATCAAAAGCTTTGTAATAAGGTACGCACCGTCGTCTAAAAAGTAATTGTCAATAAACGCTGCGTGTCCCGAAGTTTCAATAGCAAGGGGAGAGTATATTCCGCTTGCGTTAAGCTCTTTGCACTTATCGATAACATTTTTATAACCGCGCTTGTATCTTATATGACTTCCGCCGAGCTCTTGGATAAACAGGGTAAGTCCGTCGCTCGTTACGGAGTCCGTCACAATAGCGCCTTTCTTTTCGCGCATTAAAATTGCGGAAACAAGCGCAATAAGTCTGTTTCGGTTAATTTCTTTTCCGTCGCAGTCAACCGCACCCGCGCGGTCTACGTCGGTGTCGAAAATTATACCGAGGTCGGCTTTATTCTTAACTACCGCAGCGGCAAGGCTGTCAATCGCCTGTCCGTCCTCGGGATTGGGTATATGGTTGGGGAAATATCCGTCGGGCTCTAAAAATTGACTTCCTTCGGTGTCTGCACCGAGCGGTTTGAGCACCTTCTGTGCAAAGAATCCGCCTGCGCCGTTTCCCGCGTCTACGATAATCTTTTTGCCTCCGAGGGGGCGGGAGCAACCGCAAGCATCACGGACAGTGCGCACAAGAATAGCCGAGTATTCATCAATATAACTTCTTTGACTGAAATTGCCTTCGCCTGTTAAGAATTTGCCTTCCGAGGCAATCTTCAATATTTCGTCAATATCCTTTCCGTCAAGCCCGCCTTCGGGTGTGAAAAATTTTAAACCGTTTCTGTCATAAGGCAGATGGGATGCGGTAATCATAATAGATGCGTCGCAGCCGAAATCCGACTTTTTCAGAAGAATGAACATAGAGGGAGTAGAAGAAAGCCCCGTATAAATCAGGTCGCTGCCGCTTGATAAAACACCCTCTTTAACGCAGTTTAAAATACGCTGTGCGGAAATTCTGCTGTCGTGCCCTACGGCAATTTTAAAGCTGGATTTTTTATATTTTTTGCTAAGCCAGACTATAAAAGCGCGCGTAATAGAGGTTACCGCTTGGTCGGTAAGCGTTATGGCGTCGCCGACTGCAACGCCGCGCACGTCGGTTCCGCTTTTAAGGCGTTTAAAATCAAGTAAATCCATATAGAATAATTATAACTTATTTTGAAAGTTATTACAAGTATTTGAAGTTATTATATTTAATTTTTTTAAAGGCGCAATTTTTGAAATTTTTGAGGTTAAAAACGTTTTATTTTTAGTCGTGCGTGTGGTATAATTCATTTAATCAAAAATAACAGGACAAACAGTATGGGTAAAGAAAATTTTGTTGAACAGATTGCGGATATAAATCAGGACTTCCCTCAGTGGTATACGGACGTAGTTATTAAGACCGGGCTTGTCGATTATGGACCCGTTAAGGGCACAATGGTTATACGCCCTTACGGCTATGCGATATGGGAAAATATTCAAAAAGAACTTGACAAACGCTTTAAAAGAACGGGGCATAAAAACGCATATTTCCCTCTTTTAATCCCCATGAATTTTTTCACTAAGGAGGCTGAGCACGTCGAAGGTTTCGCGCCCGAAGTGGCTGTCGTAACGCACGCAGGCGGTGAAGAACTTGCCGAGCCTCTCGCAATACGCCCCACGTCGGAGACCATATTCGGAAGTATGTATTCCAAGTGGATACAGTCATACCGCGACCTGCCCGTTCTCATTAACCAGTGGGCAAACGTAATGCGTTGGGAAAAGACAACGCGTCCTTTCCTGCGCACGTCTGAATTTTTATGGCAGGAAGGACACACCGCCCACGCCACCGAAAAAGAGGCGCTTAAAGAAACCAAAAAGATGTTGAACGTATATAAAGAGTTTGCCGAAAACTGTCTTGCAATACCCGTAATTACAGGCAGAAAGACTGAAAAAGAAAAGTTTGCCGGCGCCGTAGCAACCTTCGGAATGGAGGCTATGATGAAGGACGGCAAAAGCTTACAGGCGGGCACAAGCCACTATTTGGGTCAGAACTTCGCAAAGGCGTTCGATATAAAATTCCTCGATAAGGACGGCGTACAAAAGTACGTGTATACTTCAAGCTGGGGCGTTTCCACAAGGCTTATAGGCGCGCTCATAATGGCGCACGGCGACGAACGCGGACTTATACTTCCGCCCGTAGTAGCGCCTGTTCAGGTCGTAATCGTGCCTATCGCACAGAAAAAGCCCGGTGTTCTGGAAGAGTGTAAAAAGATAAAGCGTGCGCTAAAAAATGCAAAAGTACGCGTAGAGCTGGACGATACAGACAGCACCCCCGGTTGGAAGTATAACGAGTGGGAAATGAAGGGCGTGCCTTTAAGAATAGAACTCGGTCCCCGCGACATAGAGGCGGGCAAAGCGCTTATATTCAGGCGCGATACGCAGGAAAAGGTTGAGTACAGTTTAGACAATCTTGCAAAAAGCGTTAAGCAATTGCTTAAAACCGTACAACAGGATATGCTTAAAAGCGCGCGCGTGCGCCGTGACAACCGCATAACATATGCACAAGATATTCAAGATATTTTATACGGCGTCGAAAACGGCAAGTTTGTAAAGGCGGGCTGGTGCGGCTGCCGTGAATGCGAAGATAGAGTAAAAGCTGAAACTGCGGCTACGGCAAGAGTTTATGCAGAAGGCGAACAAAGTGAAACGTGCGCCGTCTGCGGTAGAAAAGCGGAGCATACAGTAATCTTTGCAAGAGCGTATTAATTTTAACAGAATAAGCAAGCCGCCGCG